>JAFOEP010000210.1 GCA_017380115.1 Clostridia bacterium
AAATAATGAGCCTGTTTTTTCAAGCATAAGTCACCTTACAGTAGACTTTAAGGATGTTTTGGAAAACGGAATAAACGGAATAAAAAGCCGTGCCAAAAAGGCATTTGAAAAATATAAAGGGACTGAAAGAGAACCGTTTGCAAAAAGCTGTCTGAGTTGCATTGAATCTTTTGAGATCTGGCACAAAAGATATGTTGAAGCTTTGAAGGATATGCCTCAATACAGAGAAAATTATAATAATTTGCTTAAAGTTCCGTTTGAACCTGCATCAGATTTCTATGAAGCGGTTCAGAGTTTATGGTTTACTTTTGCGTTTATTCGACTTTGCGGAAACTGGCCGGGAATAGGAAGAATAGATCAGATGCTCGGAGGTTATCTGAAAAAAGATCTCTCAGAAGGAACGCTTACACTTGATGAAGCACGTGAAATACTTGCGCATTTTTTCATTAAGGGATGCGAATGGATCAACGGAATATTTATCGGCAGTGGTGATGCTCAGCATTATCAGAACATAATTCTCAGTGGTATTGATGAAAATGGTGACGACGTGACTAATGAGGTCACATATCTTGTTCTTGATATTATTGAAGAACTTGGAATCAGTGATTTTCCAACGACTGTCAGACTTAACAGCAAAACTGACGAGACGCTTCTCAGACGTGTTGCAGAGGTGATGCGTTTTGGTGGAGGAACACTTGCTGTTTACAATGAAGATCTGATAATCAAATCATTGACAGATTACGGCTATGAGTTAAAAGAAGCCAGATCATTTGCAAATGACGGTTGCTGGGAAATTCAGGTTCCGGGCGCTACGGATTTTTCATACATACCGTTTGATTCTCTTTTGCTTCTGCAGGTCAAGACGCTCAAAAGCTATAAATGCGAACTTGATTATCCTGATTTTGAAAGTCTGTACAATAAATACATAGATGATTTGAAAGAATATGTCACTCTTATCTGCAAACCGTATTATGAGTTGTTCTGGTCTGAAGACGTACCTTCAGGCGATTGGGGATGGAAACCGCAGTTACCCTGTACGGTTGTTTCACTGTTTGAACGAGGATGTATTGAAAGGGGACTTTCCTATCTTGAAGGTGGTCCTATATACTGCATCCGTTCTCCACATATTGGTGGACTTGCAGATACAGTTGATAGTCTGTACGCGATAAAGAAAGCAGTTTATGATGATAAAATTATCACTCTTGAAAAGTTTATAGAGATTCTGAAAAACAACTGGGAAAACGAAGAACCACTTCGTCAGCTTATGAAAAACCGTTATGAATACTATGGAAACGATAACGATGAGGCGGATGAGATAGCTAAAAGAATTCTGAATGATTTTGCAGATATTTGCGATGGCCTTAATGACAAATGCGGCTATAAATTCCCTGCAGGTGTCAGCACTTTCGGACGTCAGCTTGAATGGGCTCCACAACGTCTTGCAGCTCCTCACGGAAGAAAAGCCGGAGAAGTTCTTGCAGCAAACTGTTCACCGACGCCAGGCACTGATCTGAAAGGTGCAACAGCGATTATTCGTTCTTATTGCAAAACAGATCTGAACCGTATGGTCACAGGGGCTGCGCTGGACATAAGGCTTCTTCCTTCTGATGTAAAAAGTGAAGACGGTCTTAATGCACTATGTGCGCTTATGCGTGGTTTTGTTTCTCTCGGAGGTTGTTTTATGCAGATTGATATTGCAGATGCCGCAGTTTTGAAAGAAGCGCAAAAGCATCCGGAAGATTATCAGTCTCTTTCCGTCCGTGTTTCAGGATGGAATGCACGTTTTGTAACACTTAATCGTGAATGGCAGGATATGGTGATAGAACAAAATGAACATTAAAGACAAAATTTTAGTTACGCAAATACAACGTTTTTGTATGCACGATGGTCCGGGGTTACGCACGACAGTTTTTCTCAAAGGATGTCCCTTGCGTTGCAAATGGTGTCATAATCCTGAAACGCAGAGAAGCGGGAACGAACTCATTTATAATAACAAATGTATCGGTTGTCGTGTGTGCGAGACAGTTTGTAGGAACAAAGCTCATATTTTTGACAATAATCATTTTGTTGACAGAGAAAAATGCATAATCTGTGGAAACTGTGCTGAAAACTGTCCCACAGGCGCATTGGAAATCTGTGGAAACGAGATGTCCGTTTCGGAAATTCTTTCAGTTGTCGAAAGAGATTGTGCGTTTTATGGGACAAACGGTGGATTGACTATATCCGGCGGAGAACCGTTTATGCAGTCAAAAGCAGTCATTCGTTTGCTTGAAGAATGCAAGAAAAAAGGAATGTCTACCGTTGTGGAAACATGTGGATATGCTGACAGGGAGACATTGATTGAAGCTTTGCCGTTTGTGGATTTGTTTTTGTGGGATATAAAGGATACAAATGATATCCGACACAAACAATATACAGGCGTTTCGAACAGAAAAATAATAGAAAACCTCAATGCTCTGGGTAACCTCGGCGCAAAGATTCGTTTGAGATGTATAATTGTTTCCGGTGTAAACACAGACAGTGAGCATTATTCTGATATTGCAAAAATTGCTCTGTCAGTTCCCGGAATAGAGGGGATAGATCTGATACCGTACCATGCATATGCAGGTGTAAAGTCCGTTTTTCTCGGACTGAAAGACAACTCGAACAATGATTGGATTCCAAGTAACGAAGAAATTGAAAAGATAAAATCTTTTTTAATCGAAAACGGAATTGATGTCAAGGTGTTGTAGTAAATATTGCTGTAACAATGATAACAACAGGGTTTTTATAAAACCGAAATCGTATGCCATAATCAAATACCAAAAGAATATAAAATATGCACCCAAATCGCCAGAAGCTTTTTGGGTGCATTTCACTATGAAAAAATTTTTTATTCAATAAATGAAATATTCTTTGTATTTTTCAAGCAGATGTATATCTGCCAGAACTTTCAGATAAATGCCGTTTTCACGATAGTCTTCTTCAAAAACTACGCCGTCTTTTCTGAAAATTGAAACAACCTCTCCACAGGAATAGGGGACAAGAAGTTCAACTGTTTTTCTTGTACGGGGAAGATTTTCAACTATTTTTTCAAGAAGTTCGTCAATGCCTGTACCGTTTAATGCGGAAATCATAACAACTTTTCCAATAGTCGGAAGATCATAAATGTTTTCAACCTTATCACATTTGTTCATGATAGAGATGATTGGTTTTCCGCTGCATCCGAGTGCGTCAAGCAAATTTTGGGTAACTTCAAGATGTTCGTTACATTCTTCGCTTGAAGCATCGCAAACATTTAAAATGATGTCAGCAAAAACAGCTTCTTCGAGAGTTGATTTGAAAGCTTCTACAAGATGATGTGGCAGGCGACGCACAAGACCAACTGTGTCAACAAGCATAATTCTTCTACCGTCTGGCAAATCAAGTCCTCTTGAAGTCGGGTCAAGAGTTGCAAAAAGCTTGTCTTCGGCAAGAACACCTGCTTTTGTGAGATAATTCATCAATGTAGATTTCCCTGCGTTTGTGTAACCTACTATTGTTGCTGTAAGGATACCGTCTTTTCTTCGTCTGTTACGAAGATTGTTTCGTCTTTGTTCAATATTCTGAAGCTGAGTTGTAAGCGAAGAAATTTTTCTTCTGATATGACGTCTGTCACTTTCAAGCTTCGTTTCACCGGGACCTCTTGTGCCAATACCACCACCGAGTCGGGACAATTCAGTACCTTTTCCACCGATTCTCGGAAGTGAATATTTCAGTTGTGCCAACTCAACCTGAAGCTTACCCTCGTTTGACTTTGCTCTTGAAGCAAAAATGTCAAGAATGAGCATAGTTCTGTCAATTACTCTGATATCTGTAAAGTTTTCAATATTTCTTTGCTGTGAGGGAGTCAGTTCTCCATCAAAAATAAGCAGGTCGACTTCGTTTTCTTTACAAAAATCTTTGATTTCTTCGAGTCTGCCACCACCGATATAAGTTGCAGTGTCCGGTTTTTCACGATTCTGAATAACCCTTGCAACAATCTGAGCACCTGCTGTGCGTGCCAATTCTTCAAGTTCATCAAGAGAAGATTCCGGGTCATAAACGCCTAAATTAACGCAAACTAAAACTGCTTTTTCAACAATATTGTTTTTTGTTTCAATCATAAATCAATATCCGTTCGGGTTATTTTTTTGGAAACGCCAGGTGTCTTCACACATTTCATCAATGCCACGTTGTGCTATCCAGCCGAGCTCGTTTCTGGCTTTTGAAGCATCTGCATAACAAGTTGCAATATCACCGTCACGACGTGGTGCAATTTTATAGTTGATTTTTATTCCGGAAGCTTTTTCAAAAGCTTTGACAAGTTCAAGAACGCTGCAACCGACTCCTGTTCCGAGGTTGTATACGTTTACGCCTGACGATTCAAGAGCTTTTGCAACAGCTTTTATGTGACCTATTGCCAAATCTACAACGTGAATGTAGTCACGAACACCTGTGCCGTCAGGTGTGTCATAGTTATCACCAAAGACACTGAGACATTCAAGCTTGCCGACTGCAACCTGTGCGATATATGGCATAAGGTTGTTCGGAATACCGTTCGGGTTTTCACCGATTCTGCCACTCTCGTGAGCACCAATCGGGTTGAAATATCTGAGAATAGTAATATTCCAATCGTTGTCCGAATCATAAATATCCATCAAAATTCTTTCAATAAAATATTTTGTTGTACCATAAGGGTTTGTGGTGCCACCTGTTGTCATAGTTTCAACAAAGGGAACGTGGTTATTCATACCGTAAACAGTTGCAGAAGAACTGAAAACAATTTTTTTACAGCCTGCTTCTTTCATTGCCTGACAAAGAGTGATTGTGCCTCCGACATTGTTTTCATAGTATTCAAGAGGCTTGACACAACTTTCACCGACAGCTTTAAGCGCCGCAAAATGAATTACAGCATCTATTTTTTCGTTTTTGAATATTTCTTCAAGAGCTTTTTTGTCACGGATATCTGCTTCGTAGAATTTGAAATCTTTATTTGTAATTTCTTTTATTCTTTTTAAAGATTCACGATTGCTATTGTAGAAGTTATCGAGTACAATAATATCATACCCTGCATTCAAAAGCTCAACGCATGTGTGGGAGCCGATATATCCGGCACCACCTGTAACAAGAATTGACATTTTCAAGCACCTCATTTAAAATAATAGTTATATTATAATACCTTCTTTAAACTATTTCAACATTAAAACGGAGGAAATCAAAAAAATGAAGAACCTTTGGGATATAAATACAATAAAAGAAATCCTCGAAAAAAATAATTTCAATTTTTCTAAATCTCTTGGTCAGAACTTTTTAATAAACAGGAATGTATGTCCTGAAATGGCAGAAAGCGCGATATCTGACGACAACACCTGCGCAATAGAAGTCGGGCCGGGAATAGGTATTCTGACAAAAGAACTTGCGCTGAGGTCTAAAAAAGTTGTAACGGTTGAAATCGACAAAAGACTTATGCCTGTTCTTGATGAAACTCTTGAAGATTTTGATAACGTTGAAATTATCAACGATGACATTCTGAAAATTGATATCAATAAATTAATTGAAGAAAAGTTTGATGGGGAAGACGTTATAGTATGTGCAAATTTGCCGTATTACATAACATCTCCTGTAATTATGCATTTTCTTGAAAACCATGCAAATGTCAAAAATATTACTGTTATGGTACAAAAAGAAGCAGCAGACAGACTTTGTGCAGAGGTTGGAAGTCGTGAATCAGGAGCAGTTACGGTTGCTGTCAATTATTACGCGAAGGCAAAGAAACTTTTTAATGTTTCAAAAGGCTCATTTCATCCTCAACCGAAAGTTGACAGCGCAGTTATTCAACTTCAGATCAGAGAAAAACCTCCTGTTGAAATCAAAGATGAAAAATTGTTTTTCTCAATGGTGAAGGCTGCGTTTTCTCAAAGAAGAAAAACGGCTGCAAACGGCATCAGTTCAGGTCTCGGAATTGAAAAGTCAGAAGTTATAAAAGCGATTGAAAAAGCAGGACTTGATGCCAAGGCATACTCGATGTGGAAGTGGTCGAGCAGTACATTGCCGAAAAGCTCAACGGCGTGGTTGGGCAGCAATACCGCGATACAACGCCC
>JAFOEP010000211.1 GCA_017380115.1 Clostridia bacterium
GCCGTCTGGGGTGCGGCAAGCTCCCTGGCGGTGGGCGTCATCTGCTGGCTCCTGGGGAAATGGTTCCCCTCCGTGGGAGGAATGAACCTTGTGGTATTCTCATGAATTTGTCAGAAGATGAACCGGCTGCATATATTCCTGAAAACCTTGCACTTGAAGACAAATGGATATTCTCCGTTTACAGCAAACTTGTCAAAGAAGTTACTGATAACCTTGAAAAATTTGAACTTGGAATGGCTGTTTCAAAACTTTACGATTTTATCTGGGATGTATTTTGCGATTGGTATATTGAAATTGCAAAAATCAGACTTCAGAAAGACGATGAAAGCAGTAAAACAGCAAAAGCTGTATTGGTTTATATCTTTACGGGAGCATTGAAGCTTCTTCATCCGTTTATGCCTTTTATAACAGAAGAAATATGGCAATCTCTTCCTCATGTTGGCGAAAGTATTATGGTTTCAGAATTCCCTGTTTATGATGAAAAACTTGTTTTTGAAGACGAAGAAAAAGAAATGGACAAAATTATGACAGCTATTCGTGCAATCAGAAACCGCAGAGCTGAAATGAATGTTGTTCCGTCAAAGAAGGCAAAAGTTTTCATTGAAACAGAAGATAAAGATACTTTTGAACAAGCAGGAATATTTATGCAAAAACTTGCAAGCGCATCAGAGGTTGAAGTTGGCGACAACTTTGATATGCCAAAAGCGGTTTCTATTATCACAGAAGATGCAAGAATGTATATACCTCTTGATGAACTTGTTGATTTTGAAGCAGAAAAAGCAAGACTTAACAAAGAGCTTGTTGCGGCAGAAAAGGATCTTGAATTTATAAACAATAAACTCAACAATCCAAACTTTGTTTCAAAAGCACCTGAAGCAGTTGTTCAGAAACAAAAAGAAGCAGCAGAAAAACTCAACGATAAAATTGCTATGCTTAAAGAAAGTATTGCATCAATCGGTAAATAATATGAACTATAACGAAGCACTTGATTATATACATTCTTTCTTGAAATTCGGAAGCAAGCCGGGACTTGAAAGAGTGAAAGCACTGCTTGAAAAAAACGATAATCCGCAGGATTCACTGCGGATTATTCATGTTGCAGGCACAAACGGAAAAGGAACTGTCAGCACAATGCTGTCAAACATTCTCAAACAGAACAACAAAAAAACGGCTCTTTTTACATCTCCTTACGTAATTGATTTTTGCGAAAGAATGAAAATTGACGGTGAAATGATTACTCACGATGAACTGTCAATGCTGACTCAGAAATATTCTCAACAGATTAAAGAGTTGAACGAAGAGGGTATATTTCCCACAGAGTTTGAACTGATAACAGCAATGGCATTTGATTATTTCAGGGAAAACAACTGTGAATATGCTGTTGTTGAAGTCGGATTGGGAGGACTCTATGATTCAACAAATGTTGCGAAAACTCCCGAAGTAACTGTTATAACTCACATTGATTATGACCATGAAGAAGTTCTCGGAGATACGATTGAAGAAATTACTTTGCAGAAATGCGGAATAATAAAAAAAGGATGTCCGTGTGTGGTTTATCCTGTTCAATATGATAAATCTTTTGATATTATCAAAGAAGAATGTGAAAAGAAAGATTCTGAACTTACAATTGTTCGTGGTGATGATTTTAAAGTTATATCATCTGACACTTTTTCTTCGCAAGTATCATACAAAGGGAATGTCTTCGAAGTGAATTTATCAGGATATCATCAGGTTCTGAACGCAGTTACAGCGTATGAAACAGCAAAGGTTTTAGGTATAGATGATGAAATAATAATAAAAGGCATCGAAGAAACAACTATGCCCGCAAGACTTGAAGTAATAAACAAAAAACCTCTTGTGATTCTTGATGGTGCACATAATCCCGACGGTGCAAGGGCCTTGTGCGACAGCCTGAAAGATATAGGCGAATATGTTGCGGTTGTCAGTATGATGAAAGATAAGGATATCGAAAAAGCGATACCGTATCTGCTCAAAAATGCGAAGAAAACTGTTGTGACAAAATGTAGCAATATAAGAGCAATGGAATGTGACCAATTGAAAGATATTTGCGAAAAATATTGCGATGATGTTTCGGCTGAAAATGATGTCAGAAAAGCAATAGATAAAGCAATGTCAATCAGAGGTAATATGCCGATGATTGTATGTGGCTCGTTGTATTTTGCGGGTGACATCAGAGAATATTTAAAAAATATTTTTTCATAATACACAAAAAGACAAAATTCTTAAAAAAAATCTCTTATCATTTTTGGTAAGAGATTTTTTCATTTTTCAGGAGGACGTATGAAAACGGAATTTGACAATAAAAACAAATTTTTATTCGTGTATCTCAGCGGAGAAATTGACCATCACTCAGCAATAGATATCAGAATGGAAATAGACAAAAAAATATCGCAACTTAAACCCAAAAAATTAATTCTTGATTATAGTGATATAACTTTTATGGATAGTTCAGGAATAGGACTGATAATGGGAAGGCACAGGCTTATGCAAAGCATTGCAGGGGAAACGGAAGTGACAAATGTGCCACCCAAAATGTATAAAGTTGTTAAGCTTTCAGGAATTGAAAAAATAGGAAAAGTAAGTGTAAAGCAAAGATAAGGAGATAAAAAATGAAAGTAACAAATTCAATGAGAACAATAGTGGATTCAAGGTCGGTCAATGAAGGCTTTGCGAGGGTGACGGTGTCAACTTTTGCTTCTCAGCTTGACCCTACTGTCGAAGAATTGAGCGATATCAAAACTGCAGTCAGCGAAGCAGTGACAAATTGTATTGTACATGCATACAGAGAAAAATCGGGCAAAATTTACATATCGACGGACATCCTTGATGATTCAATTGTCAGAATAAAAATAAGAGACAGGGGATGCGGAATAGACGATATTCAACAGGCAATGGAACCTCTTTATTCGTCTCTTGGAGGTGAACGCGCCGGTCTTGGATTTGCTGTGATGGAAAGCTTTATGGATAAAATAAAAGTACGTTCAACTCCCGGTAAGGGCACTACCGTGACATTACAAAAGAAAATCAACGGTAAATATAATCATGATTGAACTTAAAAGAAGAGAAGAACTAATTGAAAATAACCTTGGACTTGTTCATGCTTGTGCAAACAGATTCCGAAACAGAGGAGTAGAATATGATGATTTGTATCAGGCAGGTTGCGTTGGTCTGATTAAAGCGGCTGACGGATATGACGATTCTCTGGGCTATAGCTTTTCAACGTATGCTTTTCCCGTTATAATGGGTGAAATCAAAAGAATATTCCGTGACGGTGGCACAGTAAAAATAGGCAGAGCAATGAAAGAAAAAATCAGAAATGCAAAACAGATAAAAGATGATTTTACCTTAAAAAACGGATATGAGCCCACGGTCAGTCAAATGGCAGAATTGATGGGAGTTGACGTTGCTGAAGCAGCAGAAATACTGACGGCTTCAATGCCGATAATATCGTTGACAAGTGAAGACGAAAATGAAAGCCGTCAATTAGATATTCGTGTTGAATCACCGGATGAAAGTATATCTGAAAAATTAGCACTTGAACAAACTGTAAGCTCTCTTTGCGAGGAGGACAAAAAACTTATCGAGTTCAGATATTTTAAAGGCCTGACGCAAAGCAAAACAGCACAACTGCTTGGGATTTCACAAGTTCAGGTATCAAGAAAAGAAAAAAAGATATTGCTTGAAATGAGAAAAAGATTGACATAGATTATGTTCGATAGGTGTAAAAGCTTATCGGACAATTTTTTTGTATAATTTGAAAATAATAGAAAAAACTTTTAATAAAGGAGGAATGAAAAATGATTGAAGAAGATACAATTAAACTTTTAAAAGAATGTGATTCGGGAATTAAAATGGGCGTAAAATCAATTGATGATATGATAGGATATGTCAAAGATGAAAAAATGAAGAACATCCTTAAAGACAGCAGAGATGATCATATTAAAATAAAAGATAATCTGCAGGATATGCTTGAAGAATATCACGATGACGGTAAAGAGCCGAATGCAATGGCAAAAAGTATGTCGTGGATGAAGACTAATATGAAGCTGATGATTAATGAATCAGATAATACTGTTGCTGATTTGACGGTAGACGGATGTGATATGGGAGTAAAAAGTCTGAGCAAATATCTGAACAAATACAAAGCGGCAGATGAAAAATCAAAAGATATTGCAAAAAAACTCATCAAAATTGAAGCTGATTTGTCTGTCAGTATGAGAGATTATCTTTAACGGTACCGAAAGGTACCAATTTTTTTATATTTAGATGCAAACATTTTAAAAATGTGGTATAATAATGTAATAACAGTCAACGGAGAATGGTTATGGGAAATAAAAGAATAATAATTAAAGGCGCAAAAGAACACAATTTAAAAAACATTGATGTCGACATACCGAGGGATAAGCTTGTAGTTTTTACAGGGTTGTCCGGCTCGGGTAAATCTTCGTTGGCTTTTGACACGATATATGCCGAAGGTCAGAGAAGATATGTGGAATCTCTTTCTTCTTATGCGAGACAGTTTTTGGGACAAATGGACAAACCTGACGTTGATTATATTGAAGGACTTTCTCCTGCAATATCAATAGACCAAAAAACAACATCCAAAAATCCTCGTTCAACAGTCGGTACGGTTACGGAAATTTATGATTATATCAGACTTCTTTATGCGAGAATAGGAATACCTCACTGCCCCATATGCGGCAGAGAAATAACAATGCAAACTGTCGACCAGATTGTTGAGAATGTTATGAAGCTTGAAACGGGAACAAAGTTTCAGGTTCTTTCACCTATTGTCAAGGGAAAAAAAGGAGAACACGTAAAAGAGTTTGAACACGCAAGAAAATCAGGCTTTGTAAGAGCAAGGGTGGACGGATTGATTTATGATTTGTCTGAAAATATTTCTCTTGAAAAAAACAAGAAACATAGCATTGAAATTGTAGTTGACAGACTTGTGATGAACGACGATATTGCAAGCCGATTGGCAGATTCGATTGAAACAGCATCAAAACTGTCAGGCGGTAATATAATAATAGATGTAATCGGAAAAGAAGAAATGCTTTTTTCTCAGAATTATGCTTGTCCTGAACACGGAGTCAGCATAGATGAACTTGCACCGAGAATGTTTTCTTTTAATAGCCCGTTCGGAGCTTGTGACGAATGTGACGGGTTGGGTTACAGTATGAAAATTGACCCTGATTTGATTTTTACGGACAAAAAGCTTTCAATCAATCAGGGCGCAATCAAAGTCAGCGGATGGTCATCAGAAGACAGCGGTTCAATTGCAAAAATGTATTATAACGCATTGGGCGATAAATATGGGTTCAATCTTGATACTCCTATTAACGAGATATCAAAAGATGGAATTAATGCAATATTGTTTGGCACAAATGGTGAAAAGCTTAAAATGGAACGAACAACTTCGTACGGCTCATCGTCATATTATTCCGATTTTGAAGGTATAATCAATAATCTTAAAAGAAGGTATAATCAGACTACAAGTGAATGGTCAAAAAATGAAATAGAACAATATATGAGTATGTGCAGTTGTGAGAAATGTAAAGGGGCACGACTCAAACCCGAAGTGTTAAGTGTTACTATAGACTCAACAAATATTTACGAACTGACAAAAAAGACAATAAATGAAGCTATTGACTTTGTGAAGAACCTTAAACTTGGTGATAGGGACAGACAGATTGCAACTCTTGTTTTGAAAGAAATAATTGAAAGGCTTGAGTTTTTGCGTTCAGTCGGACTTGATTATCTGACTCTTTCAAGGTCATCGGGTACACTGTCGGGAGGCGAAGCACAACGAATCAGACTTGCTACGCAGGTTGGCTCACTTCTTACAGGTGTTTTGTATGTTCTTGATGAACCAAGTATAGGACTTCATCAGAGGGACAACAACAAATTGCTTGAAACTCTCAAAAAATTGAGAGATATAGGAAACTCATTGATAGTTGTTGAACACGATGAAGAAACAATGCAGGAAGCAGATTATATTGTTGATATAGGCCCGGGAGCAGGCATACACGGCGGTAATCTTGTGTTCAGCGGCACTGTAGAAGATTTGAAAAAATGCAAAGAATCTATCACTGGAATGTATCTTAGCGGTGCTAAAAAAATACCTGTTCCGCAGTCGAGAAGAAAAGGAAATGGCAAATTCCTTGAAGTAAAAGGTGCAAGACAAAATAATCTTAAAAACATTGATGTTAATATTCCTCTTCAGAAGTTTGTTTGCGTTACGGGAGTTTCAGGCTCCGGGAAATCGTCGTTTGTCAACGAGATTTTGTATAAGAAACTTGCTACCGAACTGAACAATGCAAAAAAAGTTTCGGGAGAATGTGACGGAATATCAGGAATAGAAAATCTTGACAAGGTTATAGACATAGACCAATCTCCAATCGGAAAAACGCCACGATCAAACCCTGCAACATATACGGGAGTGTTTAACGATATAAGAGAATTGTTTGCGTCAACTTCCGAAGCAAAGAAAAGAGGTTATAGCGCAAGCAGATTTTCGTTTAATGTAAAAGGTGGAAGATGCGAAGCTTGTCAGGGAGACGGAATAGTCAAGATAGAAATGCATTTTCTTTCAGATGTATATGTTGAATGTAATGTCTGCAAAGCAAAAAGATATAACAGAGAAACTCTTGAAGTAAAATATAAAGACAAAAATATAAGCGACGTGCTTAATATGACGGTTGAAGAGGCTCTTGAATTTTTCAGCGCAATCCCGAAAATAAAAAGAAAAATTCAAACGCTGTATGATGTAGGTCTTGGATATGTCAAACTCGGACAACCTGCAACAACTCTTTCGGGAGGAGAAGCACAGCGCGTGAAACTTTCAACGGAGCTTTCCAGAGTTTCTACGGGTAAAACCATATATATTCTCGATGAACCGACAACAGGACTTCACACAGCTGATGTTCACAATCTGATTGAAGTGCTGCAAAGGCTTGTTGATGAAGGCAACACCGTTTTAGTAATTGAGCATAATCTTGATGTAATAAAATGTGCCGATTATATCATTGACCTTGGGCCTGAAGGGGGAGACAAGGGAGGATATATAGTAGCAACAGGCACTCCGGAAGAAGTGTCGGAAATTGAACAATCATATACGGGACAATATCTCAAAAAAAGATTAAACTAAAATAAAAGTGGTTACATTTTATTGATGTAACCACTTTGTTGCTTACTGAGCATCGACAAGTGACAAAATATCTTCTTTTGTTGAAAAAACGTATGAGTCAATGTCGTCTGTGTTTGAATATTGGTCATATATTTCGTCAATCAGGTCAATATTGTTTTTCATATTTTCAAGATGAACGCAGGACTGCGAAATCAGTTCGTCAATTGCATCGAGATTGAATTTGATTCTTGTTTTATGGTTTTTAATTGTATCACGGTCAGTGAAACGAGAGGAGTTAATTTTTTTGGTGTATTCACCTTCCCATTGATGAAGCTGGTTTGAAGTGAAAACGCCAAGACTCAACTCAGGGATTATAATATGTTCCAATTTGCTTGAGCTGATCGGGTCAACACATAAGATTATGTCATATCCACACATTAATGCACAATCTTTTATTTGACTGATAAAAGTGTCAGAAACGCAGTTTGCCTTGTCCTCAAGTACATAAATTCTTGCGCACATATTTCTGAGCGTATCAAATTGAGTTTTATATCCGTCTGAGCTTATTGTACTTAAAAATCTCAACGATATCTCACCAATTTTGTCAGACACGGAGCCGAACTCTTTTTTTGCAAATCTGCTGACAAATTTTTCGAGCTTATCAGCGCTTACACATTTTCCGATAATTCTTGACGTGTCTTCCTGCATTGAGATTGCGGCAACAAGAAACTTGTTGCATTTCATTGAGCTTTCTTTTGCATTGTTATAAAGCGGTATGATTTCATTTCTTTTTAAAAAAAGTTTATCTCTTTTGCAAATTTCACCGAGATTAATTATGTATTGAGTACATTCACAAAACATCGGGTCAAGCTTGTTTTTGTAATTTCCGTCAAAAATACAGACGTTCAAATCTTCAAAAATCACGCCCTCAACCTTGTTACTGTCATAACTGCAAAGAATTTTTTCAAAACAGAAGCCTTCTTTTGAGAGAGAATTGGCAACATCTTTTATAAATCGGGAACGAATTTTGCTGCTCGCACCTTTCACGATATAAACTCTGCTGTCTGCATCAGGCAAACAGGCTTTTTCAAAAAGACTTTTATAGCCGTGAGCAGTATTTGTTGCAAGATAAAATGATCTGTCGCTGTCCATAAGAATACCTCCTTTTTATAATATATCTTATGAGGAATCTGAACATACGTTACAGTTGATTTTTTTCGACAAATATGGTACTATAATTTTAAATAAGGGGTGATTCTGATGCAACAGAGAAATTTAAGAAATTTTTATAAAGTTATAATACCGATAATAGCAGTGCTTCTGGTTTTTCTTGTGGTAATAGTTGCGTTGACATATAAAAAGGAAAAAGAATACAGAGCAGAGCAGGCAAGAATCTCAGAATCACAAGCATTGGCAGAAATAACAACAACTGTGACGGTGCCGGAAGGATATACCGTAACACAAATTGCACAATTGCTTGAAGAAAAAGATGTTTGCTCAAAAAGCGAGTTCTTGTCATATGTGAAA
>JAFOEP010000212.1 GCA_017380115.1 Clostridia bacterium
AAACTTGTTGTCATGAGAAAAATCACCGTCTACAAGATATGCGCCATAAATCTGGTAATTAAAGTTTCCGTATATTGTATGGAATGTTATATACGGGTCACTTTTGTAGATGCTTCCGTCTTTTGCCTTGTATTTTTTAAGCAATCCGAACATTGTTCCGTTTGACATATTATGACCATAAATTATAACGTTCTGGTCAAACAATGAAGTGTTTCTTGAATCAACAAAAAGCGTTCCTGCATAAAGATAGCTTCCGTCAAAACCACGGTGAAGATACTTCTGGTTATTGTCTGCCTTGACAACAGGCAAGCTTACATCTGCACCACTGACAGTGAGCCAACCGACGTATTCCTTATTCTTTGCAAGAAGTTCTTTTGTCGTCAATTTTTTGTCGTTTTCACTCAAATCTTCAAATTTATTAACAACTTCATTTGTATATGTGTTGACAAGAGTTTTGCTGAGATTTTTGTTCATTCTGTCGGCAAGGTACGGCTGTAAAACCAGGTCGTTAAGTATCCATGCGCTACTTCCTATAATGGCAAGAATTGAAACCAACAAAATAATTTTTCTGAAAATTTCTCCTGCCGAATCTCCTTTGCGTGGAAACAATCCACGTTTCTTTTTCTTCTTGTCTTGTTTTTTGAGTTCTTTAATTTCTTTCTTTTGCTGTTTTTTTGTCGGGAAATCATCCCAATTTATGCTGTCATACGTTACATCTTTGTTAATATGACCGCTTTCATTGTTTGGAATAGACGAATAAACATCCTGAGGATTGATTTTTTCACTGTCGTCATCTTCCTCATAATAATTTTCATCAATGTCTTCATAGCCGTCTTCAAAATCAAACTGAACGTCTTCTGAATCGGCTGTGTCAGTATAATCATTCTTTATTGAAAAACCATTGTTTTCATCCTCTTGGAAAACGGTTTCTTCAATTTCAGGTTCATCCCTTCTGAAAAGGAAAGATTCTTCCTCTTCTTCCTGAATGTCCTCAACAAATTCTTCATCTTCATAATTGATTTCTTCCGGTTCTTCAACTTCGTCTGAAGCTTCCGGTTCTTCAACTATCTGAGAATCTTCCTGTGGGAAATCTGTTTCTTCAACGGGAATAGCTTGTTCCTGCTTAATTTGTTCGAGAGATATTTTTTCGTTGTTTTCAATAAAGTCAAATGGAGTGTTTGAAGAAATATCCTCGAAAACCTTAGGAGCATTGTTTTTAGTTTTGAAATTTTTATCTCCAAAATCAAGAACAGTATTTTCGTCCCAGATAAAGTCCTCGGGTTTTAAATCCTGGTTGGAAACTTTTTGCTCAGGAGTTTTTTTGCTGATAGGAATATCCTTGTCAGAAAAATCGTCAGAATCATCTTCTTCATACATAAATTCTTCTGCTCTTTCCTGGCTGTTTTTGCTGCTCTCTTCAAAGAATTCATGAATTTCTGTATCTTTTTCAGGATTATAAAACTCCTCAGGTTCTTCCTCCTGTTTTTTATTGTCGTCAAGATGATATTTTTCTCTCAAATTTTTAAAAATGGTTTCAAAATCTTCTTCGCCTTCAATAAAGTTATCTCTTTCTTTATCCATCCTTAACACTCCCTTTGATTCAAAATTTATCTATTATCTTCCGAACAGCGTCAAACGCTTTCGAAGAATTTGCAAATCTGTTGTAGTCCCTGTCTTTTCTTGCAGTCATAAATTCAGTGCAAACCACTTCGTCCTTATAAGCAACAGCAATATATGACAAACCGACCGGTTTTTCTGAACCGTCATTATCAGGCCCTGCGATACCCGTGATAGACACACCGATATCAGCGCCACTCAATTCAAGAACGCCCTTTGCCATTTGTTTTGCAACAGTTTCGCTGACAGCGCCATATTTTTCAAGGTCTTCTTCTCTGACGTTGAGCAGTTTATTCTTTATGCTGTTTGCATACGACACAACGCCACAATCAAAAACCTGGGAAGCGCCTGGGACATCAGTTATTCTTTTGGCGCAAAGTCCACCTGTGCAAGATTCGGCAAACGCAACTTTAAGCTTTTTTTCCTTCAATTTTTCCACAACGGCATATTCTATACCGTCAATGTCAATTCCGTATATATATTCCGAAAACTTTTTATAAATCTCATCAAGAATTTTGCTGCACATTTTTTCAGCAGTGTTCTTGTCCTTTGCTTTTGCGGTAACCCTCAGAAGACATTCACCGTCTTTTGCATAAGGTGCTACAGTAGGATTTTCTCCGTCAAGAAGCTTTCCGGCATCTTCTGCCATTTTTGCTTCCCCGATTCCTATCATTCTCACGTTATGTGACACAAGCACAGCAGAAGAATATTTTTCAAGAATCGGCTTTGCACCGTTTTCAAACATGGGTTTCATTTCTCTTGGAGGTCCCGGCAAAGATATTATACACTTTGAATTTTTTTCAATCGCAAATCCGGGTGCAGTTCCGTTGTTGTTCTCAAGAACATATCCGCTCTTTGGCAAATACGCCTGTTTTTTGTTGCTTTCAGGCATTTCAATGTTCTTTGAACAAAAATAATTTTCTATTTTTCTGAGTTGTTTTTCGTTAATCTCAAGTTCAAAGCCGAGTGCCTTGCAACAAACTTCTTTCGTTATATCATCAGCCGTAGGTCCAAGGCCTCCCGTCAGAATTATAATATCGCTTTTTTCAAGTGATTTTCTGATACATTCTTCAAGCCTTGAATCGTTGTCTCCCACAACAGATTGATAAAGAACATTTATTCCGAGTTTTGCAAGTTCTTTTGAGAGATAAACTGAGTTTGTGTTGACAATGTCACCAAGCAACAATTCTGTGCCCACGCATATTATTTCACAGTTCATATTTTTCCCCTTGTCAGTCTATTAAAATAAATCTCGTGTTTTCAACAGCTTCCTGAATCATACTGTCAAAGTCAACAGCACTTTCAGCTTCCTTAACCTCTTGAAGTGTCGGCTTGGTTTTCGGATGTTTTGGGGTAAACACCGTGCAACAATCTTCGTAAGGAAGAATTGATGTTTCAAAGGCATCAATTTTTCTTGATATTTCAATTATTTCGTTTTTATCCATTCCTATGCATGGTCTGAATACAGGGATTGTTGCTGCATCGTCTGTGCAGGCAAGAGCTTTAAGCGTCTGACTTGCAACCTGAGCAAGACTTTCACCTGTTATCATCGCACCGCAATCTTCCTTGATTGCAATTTTTTCTGCCGTTTTCATCATCAATCTTCTCATTATCAGAGTGAAAAGGTCTTCCGGGCAGTTATCTTTAATGCATTCCTGTATTTTCGTAAATTCTACAATATATAATTTAATTCTACCGCTGTATTTTGCAACTTTCTGAGTCAACATACAAACTTTCTTTTCTGCAAGTTCACTTGTATATGGCGGCGCAGCAAAATGTATTCCGATAAGCTGCAAGCCTCTTTTTGACATCATCCATCCTGCAACGGGACTGTCAATTCCACCAGAAACAAGAAGTGCTGCTTTTCCGGATGAACCTACCGGCATACCTCCTGCACCTTTGAGCTGATTGCCGTGAATATATACTCCGAAATCACGTACTTCAACAGTCACTATCAAATCCGGATTATGAACATCAACTTTAAGATGAGGAAATTTTGAAAGAATATGTCCGCCTGTTTCCATACAAATTTCAGGAGATTTCAGACTGAAACTTTTGTCACTTCTTTTAGCTGTAACTTTAAATGTTTTTGCAACAAGCAATTCGTCTTCAAGATATTCTGTTGCCGTATTAAGAATACTTTCCATATTTTTTTCGGCAACGGCGGCAATAGAAAGACCTGCTATCCCGAAAACATATCTGAGCCTTTCAAAAGCTTTTGACATATCGCTGTTTTCATCGCCCTCAACAGTTATCGTTGACTGACAAGCCGTAAATTTGAAATTGCCGACATCTTCAAGACGTCTTTTCATATTTTTAATCAGCAAACTTTCAAAGTTTTTTCTGTTCAGACCTTTGAGAGCAAGTTCACCGTTTTTTATCAAAATGATTTCTTTCATTTTTACCCTGCTTTTCTGATTTTTTTATTTGCAAGACTGATAAGCCTTACTGTTTCTTCAAGTTCTTTTTGGGTTGTATGGCTTGAAAGACTGACTCTGATTGCACAATCTATTCTTTCGCTCGGAATTCCCATCGCAGTAAGAACATTGCTTCTGTGTCCCTTCGCACAAGCCGACCCGCCTGAAACATACACTCCGTTTTGTGACAGAAAATTTATCATCGGTTGTGATAAAATTCCATCGGTTGAAAAATTCACAATATACGCAAGAGCATCGGTTGGGGAATTAATTTTTACTCCGTCAATTTTCCTGATTTCTTCAACAAAATAATTGCGTAGTTTTTCAATTTCATTTTTTGTTTTTGTCAGGTTGTCATCAAGCTCTTCCACAGCTCCTGCAAATCCTGCAATAGCAGGCATTGCCTGAGTTCCGGGCGCAATATCTTTTTCCTGTCCGCCACCAAAAATCGGAGAAACTATTCTCACTCCTTTTTTGATATAAAGAGCGCCTGCACCTTTCGGGCCGTGAATTTTATGTGAGCTGACGGATAGCATATCAACGCCCAGAGCATTGACATCAATTTCAATTTTTCCGAAACCCTGCACAGCATCACAATGTATCAAAGCCGGAGAATTTTTGCTTTTTACTATTTTTCTGATTGATTCAATCGGCATTATGCTTCCGACTTCGTTGTTGACCATCATCATCGAAACAAGAATTGTGTTTTCGTCAACAGCATCAATCAGATCTCTTTTTGAAATTTTACAGTTTTCATCAACCTTCAGACGTACAACTTCAAAGCCGTCGTTTTCAAGTTTTTTCATAGCGTTTTCAACGCTCGGATGTTCAACGCATGTCGTAACAATTTTTCTGCCTTTTCGTTTCAAAGCATTTACTGCTCCGAAAATTGCAATATTGTTGCTGTAAGTACCACCGGGAGTAAAAAATATTTCATCTGCCTGACAACCAAGTTTTTTGCCGACAATTTCTCTTGCGTTTTCAAGCATATCAAAAGCTTTGATTCCGCAACTGTGAAATGATGACGGATTACCCCAGCAGTTGTCTATTGCTTCAAGCATTTTTTCTTTTGCTTTTTTTCCTATCTGAGTTGTTGCACTGTTGTCAAGATAAATACCCAAAGCAAATCCTCCGTTAAATCTTTATCTGGAATTAAATTTCCTTTAAAATCTTTTCAGCTTCCTTCAACACATTTTCAGGTGCAGGTCCACCGTAAGATTTTCTTTCGCTGACGCATTTTTGTAAATCAATTTTCTCAAAAACTTCTTCATCAAAAAGGTCGCATACTTTTTTATATTCTTCTATATCAAGCGTATCAAGTGTTTCACCTTTTTCAATGCAAACGGCAACAAGTTCACCTGTTGCTTTGTACGCATCTCTGAACGGCAAACCTTTTCCTACAAGATAGTCTGCACAATCTGTCGCATTTATAAATCCACCCGATGCAGCTTTTTTCATATTTTTTTCTATCACGCTCATCGTTTCAATCATCGGAATAAACGCACTAAGGCAAACATTGACCGTATCATAAGCATCAAAAATTGCTTCTTTGTCTTCCTGCATATCTTTATTGTAAGCAAGAGGAAGTCCTTTCATAAAAGCAAGTAATGTCATCAGATCGCCGTACACTCTGCCTGTCTTTCCTCTGACAAGTTCTGCAATGTCAGGATTTTTCTTCTGAGGCATAATGCTTGAACCTGTTGAAAAAGCATCATCAAGCTCAATAAACTTAAATTCCCACGAACACCAGAGGATAATTTCTTCGCTCAATCGTGAAAGATGCATCATCAGAATTGATATGGCACTTGCAAGTTCAATACAAAAATCTCTGTCTGAAACACCGTCAAGAGAATTTGAACATGGCTTGTCAAAACCGAGAAGCTCAGCTTCAAATTTTCTGTCAAGGTCATACGTTGTTCCGGCAAGCGCGCAGCTTCCGATCGGACTGACATTCATTCTTTTTCCTGCGTCTTCAAGTCTTCCGAGGTCACGCAGAAACATCTGTGCGTATGCCAGAAGATGATGACCGAAAGTTATCGGTTGAGCTCTTTGGAGATGAGTGTATCCGGGCATAACAACGTCATAATATTTTTTTGCGCTTTGTGCTGTAACAGTGATGAGCTGTCTGACAGTGTTTATTAACTTTTCATTTTCTTTTCTCAGATACATTCTGATGTCAAGCGCAACCTGGTCATTTCTGCTTCTTGCAGTATGAAGTCTTTTACCTGCTTGTCCGATTCTCTGAGTAAGTTCACCCTCAATAAATGTATGAATATCTTCGGCGTTAGGGTCAATTGCAAGTTCACCGGAAATAATTTCTTCTTTAATTTTTTCAAGACCGTTGACAATTTTTTCTTCGTCTTCTTTTGATATAATGTTTTGTTTGCAAAGCATTTTTGCATGAGCGATACTTCCTGTGATATCCTCTTCAAACATTCTTGCATCAAATGAAATTGACGAGTTGAAATCGTTTGTTTTTTTGTCAACTTCTTTAGAAAAACGTCCTGCCCAAAGTTTCATAATTTTTCTCCTTATGCCGAAACTTATTCTTCTTTTTCTTTTATCTCTATTCCGAGTTCGTCAAGCTGTGCTTTGTCAATCTCTGACGGACAATCCGTCATTGGTTCGTTTGCATTTTTATCTTTCGGGAACGCAATAACATCTCTGAGTGTTTCGCAACCAAGCATAGTCATCACAAGACGGTCAAGACCGATGCCCATTCCTCCGTGAGGTGGTGCACCGTATTTGAACGCATCAAGAAGATATCCGAATTTTTCGTAAGCTTCTTCAACGCTCATTCCCAGAAGTGCGAACATTCTGTTCTGAAGTTCAGGGTCTGTTATTCTGATTGACCCGCTTGAAAGCTCTGTTCCGTTGAGAACAAGGTCATAAGCCTTTGCTCTGACTTTTGCACGGTCAGTTTCAAGATATTCTATACATTCATCCATTGGTGATGTGAAAGGATGATGCATTGCAACAAACTGTCCGAGATCCTCGTCCCAATCAAAGAACGGGAATTCTGTTATCCAGACAAAATTATATTTGTCTTTCGGAATTATATCGAGTTTGTTGGCAACTTCGTTTCTCAACGCACCAAGTACTGAAAGTACAAGAGAATTTTTTGTGTCGCCGACAATTAAAATTACGTCACCGTTTTCAGCGTTGGCAACTTTTTTGATGTTTTCCATTTCTTCGTCTGTCATAAATTTGCCGAAAGATGAAGAAATTGTTCCGTCCTCTGCAATTCTTGCATAAGCAAGACCTTTTGCGCCGATACCTCTGACAAATTCAGTGAGTTTGTCAACTTCTTTTCTTGTCAGAACAGAGAATGCATTTTTTGCTGTGATACCTCTGACGCTTCCCCCTGCACTGATAGCGCCTGTGAATACTCCGAATCCACAATCTTTTACTGTGTCACTCAAATCATAAAGTTCCATTTCAAATCTTGTGTCCGGTTTATCGCTTCCGTAACGGCTCATAGCTTCTGCATAAGTGAGGCGTTTGATCGGAGTTTCAATGTCAACTCCGATAGCTTCTTTATAAACTCTTTTGATATATCCTTCGCCGATTTCAAGAATATCTTCCATATCAACAAAGGACATTTCAAGGTCAATCTGAGTAAATTCAGGCTGACGGTCTGCACGAAGGTCTTCGTCTCTGAAACAACGTGCAATCTGCATATATCTGTCAAATCCTGCAACCATTGAAAGTTGTTTGTAAAGCTGTGGAGACTGTGGCAACGCATAGAATGAGCCCTGATGAAGTCTGCTTGGTACAAGGAAATCTCTTGCACCCTCAGGAGTGGATTTTATCAGAATAGGTGTTTCAATTTCAATAAATCCGTTTTCATCAAAATAATCTCTCGTGATTTTTGTAATCTTATGACGCAACATTATATTTTTCTGGAGGTCAGGACGTCTCAAATCGAGATAACGGTGTTTGAGTCTTGTCATCTCTCCTGTTTTACAGTTTTCTGAAATTTCAAAAGGTGGTGTCTCACTCTTTGAAAGAATTCTGAGTTCTTTGACAAAAATTTCAATGTCACCCGTAGGAATTTCCGGGTTTTTTGAAGAACGTTCTTTAACTTCACCTTTTGCGATAACGACATATTCACTTCTCATTGTGACTGCCTTTTCAAATACTTCTTTCTGAGTGCTTTCATCGAAAGAAAGTTGTACAATTCCGGTACGGTCACGAAGGTCTGTGAAGATAATTTTTCCAAGGTCTCTCTGTCTTTGCACCCATCCTGCAACGACAACTTCTTCACCTTTATTTTCAATTCTCAATTCTGAACAATAGTGCGTTCTTTTAAGATTAGTCATATTTTCCATTTTCTACTCCTTGCTTGCCTCGTTTATCCCCAAGTAAATTTTATTCTTTCATCAATTCTTCAAATGCTTTCATTTCGTCACGAAGCATAATTTCCTGAAAATTATCTGCAAAATTTTCAAGGTCGACTTCAATTTTTTCACCGTTATCCATATTTTTCAAAACGGCTTTGTTGCTTTCGATTTCGTTTGTGCCGAGTACCATAGAATATTTTGCTTTGATTTTGTCGGCAAATTTCATTTGTGCTTTCAGAGACCTTCCGACAATATCTGTCTGTGCAGAAATACATTGACATCTGATATCATTTGTGATTTTCATTGCTTTTTTCAATGCGCTTTCATCCATCGCTGCAATATAAATGTCACAGGTGTTTTCTGTCGGATATCCGATTTCCTGAGCATCAATAAGAAGCATCAATCTTTCAAGACCAATTGCAAATCCGAGCGCAGGAATATGCTGAGAACCGAGTTCTTCGAGCAATCCGTCATATCTTCCGCCGCCGCAAACAGTTCCTTGTGCGCCTATGGAATTTGACACAAATTCAAACACTGTTTTTGTGTAATAATCAAGACCTCTTACAATTTTCGGATTTATCTCAAACTCTATGTTAAGCTCGTTAAGATATTCTTTGACCTTTTCGAAATGATCTGAACATTCTTCGCAAAGATAATCTGTCACAACGGGAGCATTTTCTGCTATTTTTGAACAGACAGGACTTTTGCAGTCAAGAATTCTCATCGGATTTTTTTCAAGTCTTTTCAGACATGTTTCACAAAGTTCATCTTTATATTTTTCAAAATATTTTTTCAGTTCTTCGTGATATTTTTTTCTGCAAACAGGACATCCGATTGAATTGATATAAAGTTTAATATCCGTAATATCAAGAGCTTCAAAAATTTCATTTGCAAGAGATATAACTTCTGCGTCAGCAGCCGGCGATGCTGTTCCGAAACATTCAACGCCGAACTGGTGAAATTCTCTGAGTCTGCCTGCCTGCGGTTTTTCATATCTGTAACAAGGTGTAACATAGCAAACCTTCTGAGGCATAGTGTCGTTGAACAATCCGTGTTCAAGGAATGCTCTTGCTGCACCTGCCGTGCCTTCAGGTTTCAAAGTGATGGAACGTTCACCTTTGTCAAGAAATGTATACATTTCTTTTTCAACAACGTCAGTCGTGTCTCCGACTGAACGCTGAAAAAGTTCCGTATGTTCAAACACAGGAGTACGGATTTCTTTAAATCCGAAATTTTCTGCAACCGACAAAAGTGTTTGTTCTATAAATCTGTTTTTATAACTTTCGTTGGGCAAAACGTCCTGAGTTCCTTTAATTGATTTTACGCTCAATGCCATTTGTTTTTCCTCCGATTATTGCTCGGTATTTTCTGTTGAAACTTCCGAAGATTCATTGTCAGAAGCTTCTTGCTGTGAAGTTTCTTTTTCTTCCATATGTTCAACCGTAGTAAGAGTTACGACTTTATCTTCTTCTCCGACTCTCATAACTTTTACACCCTTAGACGGTCTTGCAAAAATGCTGATATCACAAGCAGGTATTCTGATCATAATTCCGTCTGAAGAAATAATAATCACATCGTCATCATCTTTGACAACCCTGATTGCTGCAACATCTCCGAATGTGCCGACTCTATAGTTCATTACGCCCTTACCGCCTCTTGACTGTACACGGTAATCTTCTGCGTGGCTTCTTCTTCCGTAACCTTTTTCGTTGACAGTGAGAACAACATCTCCTTCGTGAAGAACGTCAAATCCAACAACTTCATCATCGTTTGCAAGAGTAATAGATTTAACACCTCTTGCAGTTCTTCCGAGTTCTCTTGCGTCTGTTTCGTTGAAACGGATTGCCATACCTTTTTTCGTTGCAACAAGCAAATCATCATTGCCTGATGTGAGTTTTACCCATGCAAGTTCGTCATCTTCATCAAGGTTGATAGCAATAACACCTGTTTTTCTGATGTTCTTATAATTTTCAATATGAGTACGTTTGATGATACCTTTTCTTGTTACCATACATATGTATTTGTCAAGGTCTTTTTCAACATCAACCTGTATCATTGCAGAAACTTTTTCTTCCTGAGTAATAGGAAGAATGTTCACAATGTTCATTCCCTTGCTTGTTCTGCTTCCTTCGGGAACTTCATATCCTTTCAGCTTGTATGTTTTACCTGTTGAAGTAAAGAACATAATGCTCTTATGAGTTGAACAGGTGAACATTGTTTCGGCAACGTCTTCTTCACGTCTTGTCATTCCTTTAACGCCTCTGCCACCACGATGCTGAATCTGATATGTGTCAACAGGCTGACGTTTGATATATCCCATTGTTGTGAGAGTATAAACGCAGTCTTCTTCAGGAATAAGGTCTTCAATATCAACCTCACCGCTGACATTCATAATTTCAGTTTTTCTTTCGTCACCGAATTTGTTTTTGATTTCTTCTGCTTCTGTTTTGATTATGTCGTATACTCTGCTTTCATTTGCAAGAATATCTTTGTAATCAGCAATTTTTTCTATAAGCTCCTGAAGTTCAGCTTCGATTTTTTCTTTTTCAAGTCCTGTCAACTGAGCAAGACGCATCTGAACGATAGCCTGTGCCTGAATATCGTCAAATTCAAATCTTTCGCTCAATGCAGTCTTACCTTCTGACACCGTTTTTGAACGTCTGAGAATTGCAATAACTTCATCAATAAAATCAAGAGCTTTTTTAAGTGCTTCAAGAATATGAGCTCTTTCCTGAGCTTTTTTGAGGTTGAAGATAGTTCTTCTTGTAATAATTTCATACTGATGTTCGATATATTTCTGAAGAATCTCTTTCAGAGTGAGAATTTTCGGTACGCCGTCAACAAGCGCTATATTTATTACACCAAATGAAATCTGAAGCTGTGTGAAATTGAAAAGTTGATTGAGTACAACCTGAGGGTTTGCATCTCTTTTCAGATCAATAACAACGTGCATACCTTCTCTTGAAGAATAGTCGTTGATATCAGAAATACCTTCGATTCTCTTTTCTTTGACAAGGTCTGCAATGCTTTCAATCAATCTTGCTTTGTTTACCTGATACGGTAACTCTGAAATGTTAATTGAAAAACGTCCGTTTGCGTTTTCAACAATTTCCGTTCTTGCTCTGACAACAATTTTTCCCCTGCCCGTTGCATAAGCAGATCTGATACCTGCTCTGCCCATAATAATTCCGGCTGTCGGGAAATCCGGTCCTTTGATGTGTTCCATCAGATCTTCAAGAGAAGCGTCCGGATTGTCAATAATACAATTCATTCCGTCAATTACTTCTATAAGGTTATGAGGAGGCATATTTGTTGCCATACCAACAGCAATACCTGTTGAACCGTTGACAAGAAGGTTCGGATATCTTGACGGCAAAACTACGGGTTCTTGCAAACGGTCATCGTAGTTTGGCATAAAGTCAACAGTTTGTTTATCAATATCACGAAGAATTTCAAGAGATATTTTGCTCATTCTTGATTCTGTATAACGGTAAGCAGCCGGAGGGTCACCGTCAACTGAACCGAAGTTTCCGTGACCGTCAACAAGCATATATCTCATTGAAAAGTCCTGAGCAAGTCTTACCATTGCATCGTAAACGGAAGAGTCGCCGTGCGGATGATATTTACCGAGAACAGAACCGACTGTGTCAGCACATTTACGGTAAGGTTTGTCCGGCATAAGTCCGTTTTCATACATCGTATAAAGTATTCTTCTGTGAACAGGTTTCAGACCGTCTCTGACATCAGGCAAAGCTCTTGATGTGATAACGGACATTGAATAGTCGAGAAATGATTTTTTCATTTCTTTATTTATATCAACGTTTACAATTTTCTGATTGTCAAACGTCATCTTTTGTTCTTCGTTCATTTTCTTCTCTCCTTGTATTAAATATCAAGATTCTGAACGTATTTTGCGTTCTTCTCAATAAACTCTTTACGAGGTTCAACTTTATCGCCCATTAAAATTGAGAAAACTTCGTCTGCTTCAATAGCGTCTTCAAGAGTTACTCTGAGCATTGTTCTGAACTGAGGGTCCATAGTAGTTTCCCAAAGCTGCTGTGCGTCCATTTCACCAAGACCTTTATATCGCTGGATATCACAAGTTCCGCTACCGCCCAATTCTTCAATGTATCTGTCTCTTTCCTCGTCAGAAAAAGCATAGAAGGATTTTTTACCTCTTGAAACTTTGTAAAGAGGTGGTTGTGCGATATAAACATGTCCTTCTTCTATAAGAGGACGCATATATCTGAAAAAGAATGTCAACAAAAGTGTTCTGATATGAGCACCGTCGACGTCGGCGTCGGCCATAATAATTACTTTGTCATATCTGAGTTTTGTGATGTCAAAATCTTCGTCTATTCCTGTGCCCAGAGCAATTACAACCGGAGAAAGTTTTTCGTTGGTTATAACTTTATCAAGTCTTGATTTTTCAACGTTAAGCATTTTACCCCAGAGAGGAAGTATTGCCTGATATGTTCTGTCACGTCCACTTTTTGCTGAACCACCTGCCGAGTCACCTTCGACGATATATAATTCTGTGATAGTTGAATCTTTTGATGTACAATCGGAAAGTTTACCCGGAAGAGAGTTGCTTTCAAGCGCTGATTTTCTTCTTGCGTTATCTCTTGCTTTTCTTGCTGCTTCTCTTGCTCTTGAAGCATCAAGTGCTTTTGACAAAATTCCTTTTGCAATTGCAGGATTTTCTTCAAAGAAAGTCATCAGTTTTTCTGAAACTGTTCTTGAAACAAGAGGAGTAATGTCGGTATTTCCAAGCTTGGATTTTGTCTGTCCTTCAAATTCAGCTTCTGTCAATTTAACGCTGATAACGGCAGTCATACCTTCACGGACATCGTCACCCGACAATTTTTTGTCACTGTCTTTGAGAATGTTGTATTTTTTTCCATATTCGTTAAACACTCTTGTAAGAGCAGACTTGAACCCGTTTTCGTGAGTACCACCGTCAAGTGTTCTTACGTTGTTTGCAAAAGATAAAATAGTTTCATTGAAACCATCGTTATACATAATTGCAACTTCAACACTTCTGTCTTCATGAGCTCCGGAAAAATGGATTGCGTTATCATGTATCGGAGTAAGTCCTCTGCTTTCGTTCAAAAATTCAACGAAGCTTCCGATACCACCTTCATAGCAGTAAGTTTCTTCAACAATTTCTTCGTTTCGTTTGTCGGAATATTTAATATTTAATCCGGCGTTGAGGAAAGCTGACTGACGAAGTCTTCTTTGAAGAGTTTCAAAATCATATTGAGTTGTTTCTGTAAATATTTCAGGATCTGCTTTAAATCTGATAAGTGTTCCTGTTTTGTCTGTATCACCTATTATTTTAAGGTCAGAAACAATATTACCTCTTTCAAATCTCTGGTGGTGAATATGACCGTCTCTTGAAACTTCAACTTCAAACCATTCTGAAAGAGCATTAACAACTGATGAACCAACACCGTGCAAACCACCGGAAACTTTATATCCGCTGTCGCTTCCACCGAATTTACCACCGGCGTGAAGAACTGTCAGAACAAGTGTTACTGCCGGAATACCTGATTTTTCGTTAATTGCAACCGGAATACCACGACCGTTATCTTTGACAACAATTATATCTCCTTCAAGAATTTCAACTTCAATATCAGTACAAAAACCTGCAAGAGCTTCGTCGATGGAGTTGTCAACGATTTCATAAACAAGATGATGCAAACCGTTAGGTCCCGTAGAACCGATATACATTCCGGGACGTTTTCTTACAGCTTCAAGTCCTTCCAGAACCTGAATCTGGTCAGCATCATAATCTTCTGTTACAACAGTATCCATTTCTTCGTCATCAATTGAAATATCATTTTCCTGAAGTTCAACAATTTCTTCTTCAATCATTTGGTTTTCTTCGCTAAATTTATCCAAAATACTTTCCTCCCGTATTTTATATCAATGTAATTATATTATAAACAGTCATATGACTGAGAATTTTCCCGATCTTTTCAACAAAGTTGAAGATGAAAGCTGAGAAATATATACCCTTTCACCCTGCTCTTCGTTGTATGTCAGAATAAAAGATTTCGGCAATTCATAGCTTACGGTTATAACTTTTTTTTCTTTTTCCATTTTAGAAAGATAATCTCTTGTTGCTTTTGAAACAGTTGACGTGTCAAGGTCAAAAACTCCGACAATATCCTGAGTTCTGATTATCGTTTCCTGTCCGATATGCAAATACATATTAACCTCTCATTCTGAAACATATTTTCCGTTTATGATTTCAAAATTTTTTCCGCTTTTCATTCTCATAACCTGAGTCGGTTCACAACAAGTAATAAAAACCTGCCAATCTTTAAGCTCGTTGAGAATATAATTCTGTCTGCCGACATCAAGCTCACTCATAACGTCATCAAGCAACGCAACAGGTGTTTCATCGGTAAGCTGATTGATAATATATGCTTCTCCGAGTTTCAAAGCAAGAGATGCAGACCTCTGTTGTCCTTGTGAACCGAAATTTCTGATATTTTTTTCATTCAATTTGATTTCAATATCATCTCTGTGAGGACCTTTTGAAGTAAACTTTCTCTTGATATCTGAATATCTTGATTCTTTTAATAATTCCAAAAGAATGTCTTCATTTTCTTTTTCATCGTTTCCTTCTTCTTTTCCCGACTGAACATATTCCAGATTGAATTTTTCTTTTTTTTCGGAAATTCCTTCGTAACAATTGATTGAAGCCACTTTAAGTTTTTCAATATATTTTTTTCTTTCGGTGATAATTTTTCCACCTATTTTTGCAAGATTTTCGTCCCATATTTCAAGAAAATCTTCACTATAATTATTTTCTTCAAAATTATGAAGTAAGGCATTTCTATGCTTTAAAATTTTATAATAATCATTCAGATTTCTTGCATAAGAAGGATTAATCTGACTGATTGCAATATCGAGGAATTTTCTTTTTTCGTTTGGTCCGCCTTTAATTAAATTTAAATGTGACGGCGAAAAAACAACAGAAAAAAATTCTCCGATTATACTTCTTGTTGAAGTAACTTTAACTTTATTTCTATAAACTTCCTGAACATCTTTTGAACTTTTAATCTGAAAACTTTGTTCTCTGTTGTTTCCAAAAAAATTCATAGAAATATTATAAAATTCTTCTTCATGAGGAATCAGTTCAATATTTCTTTTTGTTCTGAAACTTTTAAATCCCGTAAACATCCAGATACCTTCAATGATGTTTGTTTTACCTTGACCGTTTTCACCGTAAATCATATTTACTCCACTACAAGGTTCAATCATAACATCTTTCAGATTTCTGAATTGTTCGGCGTAAAAATTATTAATAATCATAACTTATTTTACAATATAAATCTGATTTTCAAATTCAACTTTATCGTCTGTTCTTAATTTTTTTCCTCTTAAAGTACAAACTTCTCCGTTAACTTTAACTTCACCATTCTGAATAACAATTTTTGCATGACCGCCACTCTGAACGGCGTTACAGATTTTCAGAAATGAATCAAGTCTGATAAATTCAGTGTTGATATTTATTTCACTGACTGTCTTTTCTTTAACTTTAACCTTAATTTTCATTTTTTAACCTCACCGGTAAAATAAGGAATAAGAACTTATCGCTTTCAGGATCTAAAATAATAATCGGAGATGTCGGACCGTTAAGTTCAATCTTAACTTCTTCAACATCGCAGACTTTGAGTGCATCAAGAATAAATTTGTTATTAAATCCAATTTCAATTTTATTTCCCTGAATATCAGCAGAAATTTTGTCGTGTGCCGTACCGATTGATGTAATACTTGAAACATTAATCATATTTTCAGAAAATGAACATTTGATAGGACTCTTGATTTTATCAGTTATAATAAGAGATGTTCTTTCAATACATTCAATCAGATTTTTTGTTCCGACTTTAACTGTTGTTGAAC
>JAFOEP010000213.1 GCA_017380115.1 Clostridia bacterium
GAGTGAGTTAGCCTCACCTGGGAGGTCTGCCTTTACCGATATCAGAAGGAAATTTCTTGTTACAAAACGGAAGCTTGAATATCTTTCTTGCTTCGTCAATAGACTGACGAACAGAAAACGAACTCATATACGGGCCAATATAATCACAATTCTTTTCTTCGCATCCGAAGCTTGGTGAAATTGTTGGCCAGTCACCTCTTGTGATTTTGATATAATTATATCCCTTGTCGTCTTTGAGCAAAATATTATATTTCGGCATATTTTGTTTGATCAGGCTACATTCAAGAACAAGCGCCTCAAATTCGCTGTCGCAAATTATATAATCGAAATCATCAACATTCTCAACCATTCTTCTGACTTTTTCGGAATGATTGTTCTGAGAACCAAAATAAGTGCTGACTCTGTTTTTTAATTTTTTTGCTTTTCCAATATAAATAATTTCTTTTTTTGCATTTCTCATCAGATACACGCCGGGCACAAGAGGCAGGTTCATCGCCTTTTGTCTGAGTTGTTTCATTTTTGACTCCACAACAATCACCTCCAAAAAAACACACCATTACCTTAAAAAGTAACGGTGTGAGTGAATTATAAATTATTTGTCGCCTTTCATAAGGTCATCAAGAATTACATAAAATTCATCTTCTTCAAGTGAACTTGATGTCTCTTTTTTTATTTCAGATTGAGGAACTTCAACTTTTGGAGAATCAGTTTTTTCTTTTTCGTCCTTGTCAAAGTTTTCAACTTTTACACTTTCAACTTTTTCAGTACGTTTACTTGACTTGAACGGTTCAAAAGTCGGCATTTGTGGTGTGCTCGGACTACCTGATCCAAAACCTGTTGCAATAACCGTTACTACCATTTCATCTTCAAGAGTTTCATCATATGCAACACCCCATGTGATAACTGCATCAGGGTCGGCTGCCTGTGTGATGATATCAGCTGCAATTTCAACATCTTCAAGGTCAATATCATCAGAAGATTTGATGCTGATGATAACGCCTCTTGCTCCCTTGATTTCTGTTTCAAGAAGAGGACTTGTAACTGCCATATTTGCAGCTTCTTCTGCTTTATCTTTTCCTGTTGCACGGCCAACACCCATATGAGCGTATCCTGCACCCTGCATTACGCTTGTAACGTCTGCAAAGTCAAGGTTGATAAAACCCGGAAGTTTGATGAGTTCAGAAATACTGCGTACGCCCTGAAGAAGAACTTCGTCTGCTTTTTCAAAAGCATTTTTCAAAGTGATTCTCTGTTCGCTGACATATTTCAATCTGTCATTCGGGATAACAATAAGGCTGTCTACACATTCTGCAAGTCTGCCTATGCCTTGTTCAGCAATTTTCAAGCGCTGTCTGCCTTCAAATTTGAAAGGTTTTGTTACAACACCAACTGTAAGTATACCCATTTCTTTTGCAATGCTTGCAATAACAGGAGCAGCACCTGTTCCTGTTCCGCCACCCATACCTGTGGTTATAAACACCATATCTGTGCCTTGCAAAAGGTCAACAATGATGTCACGGCTTTCCTCAGCAGCTTTTTCACCGATTTCAGGTTTGCCGCCTGCACCCTGACCTCTTGTTGAGTGTTCACCTATCTGAACTTTATGAGTTGCTTTTGAGAAATTAAGGATTTGTTTATCTGTGTTAATCGCTATAAATTCTGCACCTTTGATGCCAGCTTCAATCATTCTGTTGACAGCATTTCCGCCGCCACCACCGACACCGATAACTTTGATTTGTACTACGCTTTCAAATTCGTTATCCATTTCAAAAGACATTTTTACGTCCTCCTTTAAATAAACTTCTGTATTATTTAACGTTTGCACATAACTATTTTTAATATTTTATCATAATTATTTGAAAAATACAATACATTGATAAAATTTTTATTTTTATTTCTTTAATCGGGAGTAAAATACGCCTTTTTTTCGACCGTTAAATTTAATTTACCTGTCTGTGTCGGGTTGTTTTCATCCTCAACCTCAAGCGTTTTTGTTGCAAGCTTCAGTTTGTCTGTAATTGTATCTCTGTTTCCGACATGGATTAAAATTCTTGAATCGTATGTCATATATATGTCATCAATATTCTTGAAGCTGATATATGTCACTTTTTTCATTCCCGATGCTTTAATTGCATTCAATACAGATAATACATCGTTTTTATATTTATTGTTTTCCTGATCTGTGTTTTTATCATAATCAAAAAATTCTACATTTTTACCAATTTCTGCGTTACTGATTTTCAGATATGAAACCAGTGTATGTGATTTTATTTTTTCTTTGTCGATGACAACGTCAAGCACGTTCATTGTTTCATCTGTCAAAGCATAGGACGTTCCGAACTGAAAAGCATATTTTGGCGTGACCTGCTTTGCATTGATTATCAATGTGCTGAATCCTTTTTTATCTATTGAAGAAACATCAACATACGGAAGATTTTCTTCGAGCTTCTTAGTCGTTTTATCTACATCCAGAAAAGCAAGATTTTTTCCGATTGCTGTGCCAGATGCTTTTATTATTTGTTCGTCTGTATATCTTCTTGTCTGCTTTTCTGACTGTGTTGTCTTCGGCAATTCATAGTTTATTTTTATTGTTTTAATTTTAAATATCTGATTTGATGTGAATATCACAAGAATTGTTATTATAGCCACACAAACAAGTAAAAACGATACAATACCTTCAATTTTTCGTATCAGTTTTTTTCTTTTAGCATTTATCTTTTTAGGTGGTTTGCTTGTGCTTTTATTTTCCTCTTGCGGAAAATATCTTATTTTTGAGTTAGTCTGCCCTGTCTTTGTGGAAGCAGTATTTGTCTGC
>JAFOEP010000022.1 GCA_017380115.1 Clostridia bacterium
CTTGATGAACTTAAGATTTCTAACTGTTCCGAAAAATACTTGGATCAGGAAACAAATACAATCTACCTTACACTTAACACTTCTCTTGGTAAATCATACGTTCAGGTTTACAACCCATCATTGACTGGTGAAGAACTTGTAGTTGAAGGAGAAGATACAAAGAACGTACAGGCAAATACATTAGGATACGTTCTTCGTTCAGGTGCACAGGGAACAAACATTACACTTACATATAAAGATGTAACGTATACAGTTGTTTATAACTGATTGCAACTTTGATGTAAACGTGTAATCAAAAAATTGATTTTCAGGGGCAGGATTTCCTGCCCCTGTTTTTATTTTAAAAGTGCAAAGATGTATGTAACGATAATGATAAATACAAACAGATTGTAAATATTTTTTTATTTAATTGAAATTGTTGTGGTAGTGTGTTATAATAGTCGCAACAGGTTTGCGTTGCAACCCTGCCGAGCTGTCGCTCGGAACGTGATTGCTCACGTTTGCGACATTGACGGCCTCGCAAAAATGCCCTTACAAGTAAGCATTTTTGCTCATGGTAGAATAGTCGCAACTTTCTTTGCGTTGCAACCCTGCCGAGCTGTCGCTCGGAACGTGATTACTCACGTTTATGAGATTGTTTTTTGCTTAACTGAGGTTTCGATACAGTTTTAAGTGATAATTAAATTGGAAAACAAATGTAAAACATTTTTTAATATATTTATGATACGAATTTATAAGTGCTTTTTATAATAAATTGAGGTGAAGAAAATGTCTTTTTTAAGCAAAATATTTGGCGATTATTCAACCAAGGAAGTTAATAGAATTCAACCTATAAAGAACAAAGTTCTTAGTCTGGAGGAAGAATATAAAAAATTAAGCGATAAAGAACTTCAAGCAAAAACACCTGAATTCAAGAAACGTCTTGAAGAAGGAGAGACTCTTGATGATATTTTGCCGGAAGCATTTGCAGCCTGTCGAGAAGCATCAACACGTGTTCTGGGAATGCGTCATTTTCCGGTACAGATTATCGGAGGTATAATTTTGCATCAGGGAAGAATTGCCGAAATGAAAACAGGTGAAGGTAAAACACTTGTTGCAACACTTCCTGCATACCTTAATGCTCTTTCGGGCAAGGGTGTTCATATTGTTACTGTCAACGACTATCTTGCACGTCGTGACTCTGAGTGGATGGGCAAACTTTACCGCTTTATGGGGCTTAAAGTAGGTCTTATCGTTCATGGGCTTACAAACGAAGAAAGAAGAGAAGCTTATAACGCAGACATTACGTACGGAACAAACAACGAGATGGGATTTGACTATCTTCGTGATAATATGGTTCAGTATAAAGAAAATAAAGTACAGCGTGAACATAATTTTGCAATTGTCGATGAAGTTGACTCAATTCTTATTGACGAAGCAAGAACACCGCTTATTATTTCAGGCAAGGGTGATGAATCAACCCAGCTTTATGAACTTGCAAACAGATTTGCAAAGAGTCTGACAATGTCAAAAGTTAAAGAAATTGACTCAAAAGAAAACGCAGAAGATGTTGCAGACGGAGATTTTATTGTTGACGAAAAAGCCCGTTCGGCAACACTGACAAAATCAGGGGTTGCAAAAGCAGAAAAATTCTTTAACCTTGAAAATCTTATGGATGCTGAGAATATGACAATTCAGCATCATATCAATCAGGCAATCAAAGCTATCGGAGTAATGACAAAAGATATTGACTACGTTGTAAAAGACGGCGAAGTTCTTATCGTTGACGAATTTACCGGTCGTATTATGCTTGGAAGAAGATACAATGAAGGACTTCATCAGGCTATTGAAGCAAAAGAAGGAGTAAAGGTTGAGCACGAGAGCAAAACTCTTGCAACAATTACTTTCCAGAACTATTTCAGACTTTATGAAAAACTTTCCGGTATGACAGGTACTGCGATGACAGAAAGTATGGAATTCCAGGAAATTTATAGCCTTGACGTTATTGAAACTCCTACAAACAAACCCGTTGCTCGTCAGGACCATCACGATGCAATATATAAAACTGTTGAAGCAAAATATAATGCAGTAATGGACCAGATTCAAGAATGTCACGAAAAAGGACAGCCGGTTCTTGTAGGTACAATATCAATTGAAAAATCTGAAATTCTCTCTTCTCTTCTCAAAAGACGAGGAATCAAACATGAAGTACTCAACGCAAAATTCCACGACAAAGAAGCTGAAATTGTTGCACAGGCAGGTAAATTCGGAGCTGTTACAATTGCAACAAATATGGCAGGACGTGGTACTGATATTATGCTTGGTGGTAACCCTGAGTATCTTGCAAAAGCAGAAATGCGTCGTATGCAGTTTGATGAAGAATTGATAAGTGAAGCAACAGGCTTTGCAGAAACAGATAATGAAGATATTATCAATGCTCGTGAAGAATTCAAACGTCTTGAAAAGAAATATAAAGATGAAATCAAAGACGAAGCTCAAAAAGTCAGAGATGCAGGCGGATTGTTTATCATCGGCACAGAACGTCATGATTCACGAAGAATAGACAATCAGTTGCGTGGACGTTCCGGACGTCAGGGTGACCCCGGTGAAAGCAGATTCTATCTTTCACTTGACGACGAATTAATGCGTTTGTTTGGCGGAGAAAGACTTTCAACCGTAATGAACACACTTAATGTTGCTGAAGATATGCCGATAGAAACTAAAATTGTTTCAAAATCAATTGAAAGAGCACAGAAACAGGTTGAAGCAAGAAACTTTGCTGCTCGTAAGAGCGTTCTTGAATATGACGATGTTATGAACCGTCAGAGAGAAATTATTTATCAACAGAGAAATAAAGTTCTTGACGGAGAAGAACTCAAACCTTCAATTATGAATATGATGGAGGATTGCATAACAGAATCTGTCGATTTTTATTGTCCGAAATCAAACGAAAGAGAAACCTGGAATATTGAAGGACTTAAAGAAAAATTCAAGGGATGGCTTGTTGCTGACAGCGACTTTGCCGACATTGATTCTTTTGATCCGGAAAATGCAAAAGACATTCTTTTGTTGAGAGGAAAAGAATTATACGAACAGCGTGAAAACGAAATGGGCTCTGAATTGATGAGAGCTCTTGAAAGAATGATACTTCTTCGTAACGTTGACTCAAAATGGATGGATCATATTGACGCGATGGAAGAACTCAAAAGAGGCATCAATCTTCGTGCTTATGGTCAGCAGCAACCGATTGTTGCTTATCGTAACGAAGGATATGATATGTTTGAAGAAATGCGTATCAGCATCCGAGAAGATACAGTTCGTCTGATGTTGACAGTCAGAGTTAAAAGTGAAGAAGAAACAAAACGTGAACAAGCAGTAAAAGTTACTTCGGAAAGTGGCGGAGGTTCAGACCAGACAATTAAACAGCAACCTGTAAGAAATAAGGACAAAAAAGTTGGCCCTAATGATCCTTGCCCGTGTGGAAGCGGAAAAAAATATAAAAAATGTTGCGGTTCAGTTTTGAATGACAATTAAAAGTATGACCCACTATGATTCTGGTTTATCATAGTGGGTTTTTCTTGACTTTTGTATTACTGTTTAGTAGAATTTAATTAATAGAATCCGAGGTGATTGACAATGAAATATATCTGGGAAAATTGTGACATAATAAAAGAAAATAAAGAAGACGGTCATGTTATTGCTATGCCGTTTTCTGAAAAAAATACTGCAATAAACAACAGAGAATCTGAATATAAAATTTCCCTTGACGGAAATTGGAAATTCAGATTTATAAAAGGTGCAACAGATATAACTGAGGAGTATACAGGCAAGAATATTGACGAAAGTAAATGGGAAGAAATCAAGGTGCCTGGAGTATGGCAACTGCAAAAAGATTATTCCAAACCATATTATTACGCTTCTTCATTTCCGAATGCAATTTCAACATCAAAAAGAAAAATTCCTCAGATAAATCATAAGCTTCAGGAAACGGGAATTCATAGAACAAAGTTTGTTTTGCCTGAAAATTCTGATAATCGTGAAATTTTTATCTTTTTTGGTGCTGTAAAAGCAGGGCTTGAATTGTTTGTCAACGGCAAAAGAGTCGGTTATTCTCAGGGCTCAAACACACCTCACGAATTCAACATAACAAACTATGTCTGCAACGGAGAAAATCAAGTTACTGCAGTAGTATACAGATATACAGACGGTACATATCTTGAAGACCAGGATATGTGGTTTATGAGTGGTATTTATAGAGAAGTTTATGTGTATTCTGAACCAAAAACTGCGTTAAGAGATTTTTTCTTTAAAACAGATCTGATTAACGATTATAAGGACGGCAAACTGTCAGGTGAACTATATCTGACAAGATATGCAAAAGATTCGTCATATACACATATAGAGGTGTTTTTAAAAAATAACAATAGTGAAGTTCAGATTTTTGATAAAAAGGCAGATATTAAGGCAGGTAAGAATCAAATCAGTTTTGATGTTACTGTTAAAAATCCTGCACTCTGGTCAAACGAAAAACCAAATTTATATACAGTAATCATTAAAGTTACTTCTGATTCAGTGACGACTTATAAAACAGTCAGAATTGGCTTTAAAAAGGTCGAAATTCAAGGAGAGAAAATACTTGTCAACGGAAAACCTCTTTTAATCAGAGGGGTAAACAGACACGATTTTGACCCCGATAACGGATGGGCTGTGCCGTATGAAAGATATATTCAGGATTTGAATATTATGAAAAAATGTAATATAAACGCAATTCGCACAAGCCATTATCCGAATGACCCGATTTTTTATGAGCTTTGTGATGAATATGGATTCTGGGTTATGGATGAATGTGACGTTGAAACTCATGGAGTGAGAAGAAAAAATGTGCCGGGCAACAATCCTGCGTGGAAAGATGCTGTGTGCGACCGTATGGAAAGAATGGTGCTCAGAGACAGAAACCATCCGTGCATTTTTTTGTGGAGCCTTGGCAATGAAGCGGGTGACGGCGACAATTTTTTTGAAATGAAAAGGAGCGCATTACGCTTAGATGACACAAGACCGATTCATTATGAGGGCGACTTCAATTTCACAAAAAGTGATGTCATAAGCAGAATGTATCCGACAGAAGAAATTGTTGAAAAACTCGGCAAAAAAGAGCCTATAAAAAATACGCTTTTTGATAATATAGCAAACGCTCTTGCTGCAGATAACAAGCCGATTAAAGCGGAGGACTATAACAAACCGGTTATTTTTTGCGAATATGCTCATGCGATGGAAAACAGCCTCGGAAACTTCAAAGAATATATGGACGCGTTTGAAAAATACGATAATCTTTGCGGTGGGTTTATCTGGGATTTTGTTGACCAGTCGATACATAAAAAAGATGAAAATGGCACTGATAAATGGTTGTACGGCTCAGACTTTAATGAAAAAGAAAAATGGTACTATCCACCATATAATTCAAACGCCATTGTCGGAAGCAATACATATTTTAATGCAAACGGAATTATTTCGTCAGACCGTGAAGTTCACCCATCTTTTTATGAGGTTAAAAAGGTATATTCAGAATTAGTGATTAAAGAAAAAGATTTGAAAAACGGTGAGTTTATAATTGAAAACAAAAAGTTGTTTTCAGATTTGTCCGACTATGATCTGGTTTATACAATCACTCAGAACGGAAATAAAATTGAAGAAAAAACCATTGAAAAAAATCTTTATTCTTCACTTGCGCCGAGAGAAAAAAAAGAACTCAAAATTGACTATGATTTTGATTCGACAATTAACGGTGAAATTATTATAACTTTTTCTTTTCTCTTGGCAAATGACAGCAGGTATGCAAAAAAAGGTTATGAACAATCGTTCAATCAGTTTGTGATTCAAAACAAAAATAATTTTGAAGAGAAAGAAATTCAGAAAGAAAAAATTAATTTTGACGGTCAAGAAAATGATTTCATTTTGCAGAACAAAAATTTTAAATATCGTTTCAAAAATGGTGCGTTGGTTTATGCAGAAAAAAACAACAAAGTTTATGTTGAAAGTGAAGAAAAAATTCATTGTTACAGGGCATTGACTGACAATGATATAGACTATCTGAATTTTGTTCCGCCTTTGATTTTTGCTCATCCACTTTATGCGTGGAAAAAGGCAGAAAAAAATCAGAAAGTGAAGAGTGTTTCAATTGAAATTAAGACAGAAAAAATAATAATCCGGACAAATTATTCTGTGTCCGGAATTAAAGATTTAAAAGTTGAATATACTGTCTTTTCTGATGGGGAAATTGAAGTCAGACAAGAGGGGATTGCAAAGAAAAATATGCTTTGCTTCGGACTGAAATTTGTTTTGCCGAAAGAATATGATTCTGTCAGATGGTATGGCAGAGGTGAACATGAATCATATTGTGACAGGAAAACAGGAGCAAAAATCGGAATCTACGAAAAGAAAGTTAATGAGCTTGAACACAGATATATGCGACCACAGGAAAACGGACAAAGAACAGACGTCAGAAATCTTGAAATTATTGGTGCAGACGACAAAAAAATTGTGTTCAGACAAAAAACTGAAAAGCCATTTTGCTTTACTTGTCATCATTATGACAGTTATGACCTTGACGATGCAAAACATATTCACAATATGAAGGAAAAGGACAAAACATTTTTGTGTATTGATCTGATGCAAAGAGGCGTCGGAGGAGATATGCCCGGAAGTGCAACATTGCGAGAACCGTATATTATGCACAAAGGCAGAAAGTATAATTTGAATTTTACAATAGAATTTAAGGACTAAAAAAGGCTGTCTATATGACAGCCTTAAAAATTTGTTTGTTATCTTGCAAAAATAGTAAAATATAAAATTACGATAATGCCAAGGGCAATTCTGTACCAACCGAATGGTTTGAAATCGTGTTTTCTGATAAATGACATAAGCCATTTGATGCATAAAAGAGAAACGATAAAAGCAACGGCAAGACCGACTATTAAAATTATAATTTCCTGAGAAGTAAAATCAAAACCGTACTTAACAAGCTTTAATGCACTTGCACCAACCATCGTAGGAACGGCAAGGAAAAATGTGAATTCAGCTGACGCAGTTCTTGAAACTCCGATTAAAAGTGCGCCGACAATTGTTGCGCCTGAACGTGATGTTCCTGGTATCATTGAAAGCACCTGAAAGAGACCGATAAGAAACGCAGTCAGGAAATCAATGTTTTCAAGTTTGTCAATCTTAGGAGTACGCTTTTTGTTCCAATTTTCAATAAAGATGAAAGCGATACCATAAACTATCAACATAATTGAAATTGTTATCGGTCCACCAAAATGTTCTTCAAGAAAATCGTCAAGCAAAAGTCCTAAAACTGCTGATGGAATACAGGCGATGGCAACCTTGATCCACATCCCGATAATATCTTTGTTGACTTTCGGCAGAGATTTATCTTTGAGTTGAAAAGGCCACATCTTTTTCCAGAACATAACAACAACGGCTAAAATAGCACCGAGTTGAATAACCACGAAAAACATTTCTTTAAATGCTTCGCTGACATTCAGAGTAAGAAATTGGTCAACTAAAAGCATATGACCGGTACTGCTGATTGGTAACCATTCGGTAATGCCCTCAACAATTCCGAGGAAAATTACTTTTAAAATTTCGACAAATGATATCATAAGTATTTCCTTTCAGTTTGTATTATTAAAATATATTAATTAACTTTGTTTAGTATAACATAACACAATAAATTTTGCAATAATACAAGGGTTGTAAAATGAAAAAGATACTGTCATAAAGAATTCAAAGCCAATTCCAGAATAAACTTGCCCTTTCTTTTTGCAATATCCTTAAACTGCGATGCGCCACCTAAGGCGTGGGTGACATAGGTAACAACAATATCCGACTGCTGTATCATCCACTTGTTGCGCCAGGAGATTGCAAAGCGTTTGGGTACGGTTTCAATGCCTTCGGGATAGATTGTGTTTGTTAAGTTGTCGTACTTGTTTTTCTTAGTAGGGAGGTAGGCTAAAACGACATTGTAGGTTATGGAGTAGGTGCGCGACAGGTCTTCGAGTTGGCGACGTACCATAGTGTCAAACTTGCCGTTGTTACCTATATAAAACATAGCTACATTTTTATTTTCAATCAAATCTATCAGAGTCGACCGTAAGGTCGGCTCTATTTCTTTTGGTGTGTCCTTATGACCGAAGAAGGTACAAACCATAAAATACCACCTCTTTATATGGGATATATCGTAATTATAGCATAAAAACTATAAATATGCGATATATCCCACACGATTTATCGTAGATTTTATTAAACTTAAATCAGCGATATATCGTAAAGGTGGTATAAATATGAATGTTAAGGAAGCGGTTGAAAAGAGAATCATTGAACTCTGTAATGAAAGAAATATTGCAATAAATGCACTCGCAAACCTTTCGGGCGTTGCACCTTCAACTTTTTACAGCATGCTTAATGAAAAGAGTCAGAACCCCGGTGTTGCATCAATTAAGAAATTATGCGACGGTCTTGAAATAAGCATCAGAGAGTTCTTTGACAGCGATTTGTTTGATGATTTAGAACAGGAAATAAAATAAGTGATGCCACCCTTAGCGGGTGGCATTTTTACTTATCTTTTCTCTGCAAATTAAACTCCGTTATATCCACAATATCCCTATGTTCATTAAGAATATTCTTAAACATATATTGGGGTATGTGTCCGTCTTGATAAAGCTGTTCAATGAGCTTAAGTGCTGCGAAAATTTCTGCAGGTGTGGCATCTTTCATATTTCTGACCTCTTTATTTGAAAATGATATCGTAACAGACGATTTCTCTTGCCTGTGCTTCAATGTTTTGCATTCTTCGTACCCATTCGAGTTGGTTTTGGATTTTGAGTTGTTCGGTAATGTTTTCGGTTTTCATCATTTGTGATATGAGGGTATCAAACATTTTTTGTGCCTGCTTCTCAACATCGGCACAGTGCTGATAAAGCTTGCCTTGGGTTAAAAGAGTTGCGAAGAGGACGGGGTTGTGTTTTTGTAGGTAGTTTTTGTGCATCATACCCCATTTGCCGAGGCGGATGGCTGATTCTTCGGACGGAAGCTTGAGGTTGGGTATCATATAATCGCCCACTTGTCTGTATGTAATGTTTGCCATAATATTCATCCTTTCTTGTTATCAATAAAAGTGTCGTATGTGAATCTTGCTCCGAGTCTGAAACCGACGGTGAAGCTGTCTGCGTTGCAGAGGCTTGAGAATTTGATATATGTTGCTACATAGTCGGTGAAAAGCTCTTTGTCCTTGTCTGTGAGGAGTGATGTCAGGTGCTCCTCTTTGCCGGCAAGCTCACTCAGGCTCTTTTTAACCTTTGCCGTCAGGTTGGTGGTACACTTTTTTATTTTCCTCAGCTTTAAATCAGTGCGTGAAAACATGAAAGATTCAAACCAAGGAGGAAAACA
>JAFOEP010000214.1 GCA_017380115.1 Clostridia bacterium
ATTACCAATTACACATGAGTCTTGCAATTTAAAACAAGCCAGGCCTGTTAAGGCGGGATGACTGACTTGCTACGTTTTAACGCTCGCTACTCTCCCATGAGGATTTATTTGTTATTTGTATATTATCATCATTTCACTTAAAAGTCAATAGTTTTTCATCGTAGCAAAGGAATAATTTGTAAAATTTTCTTTTACAAATACTTTTCATTATAATATTTACCTGTTAAAAACAGCCACTCAATGAGTGGCTTTGATTTTTTATTCTTTTGAAAACATATCTTTTCCTACTCCACAAAGTGGGCAGACAAAATCGTCAGGTAAATCTTCAAATTTTGTGTTTGGTTCAATTCCGTTGTCCGGATCTCCGACTGTCTCGTCATATTCCCAGCCACAAACGTCACAAATATATTTCATCCTGCTCCCTCCTTATCTTATTTTTTATTTTATCGGCTCAAAATCAGCCGCACCATGTTTACAAATCGGGCAAACAAAATCTTCGGGCAATTCTTCACCTTCATAAACATATCCGCATATTTTACACACCCAGCCTTTCTTGCCATCTGTTTCCGGCTTAGGTTTTACTTCTTGCTGATAATAAGAATATGTCATTGTTTCTTTGTCGGAAATAACTTTTGATTCTGTAATTGTACAAATAAACATTCCGTGAGTATCAATATCAACATATTGCTCTACTTTTAATGACATATATGCGTTTATATATTCAGGCAATACTGCAAGTGAGTTATCAGAACATTCAGGTTCAATTCCTGAGAATTTGTTAATATTTCTTCCACTCTGGAATCCGAATCTTTCAAAAACACTGAACGGTGCTTCAACCGACAAGCAGTTCACATTCATAATTCCTGTCTTCTTAATGATATGATGAGAATAACTGTCCTTATTTATGCAAACAGCAATTCTGTTTGGTGAATTTGTGAGTTGCGTAACGGTGTTTATGATAATTCCATTATCTTTTTTGCCATCGTTTGATGTTACAACATATAAGCCATATCCTATTTTAAAAAGTGCCGTTAAATCATTTTTATCTTCGACATTATTGTTTATAGCATAATCTTTGCACAATTCTTCTGCAAGATTTTCAATTTCTTCTCTGCTTGTATCATTCAGCGCAGATAACATTTTAACATTTGTCTGTGTATATGTCAAATTTTTACTATCTTTCAACATGTCTCTCATTACTTTTGTCGCAACAGGTGCCCATGAGCCGTTTTCAACAAAAGCAACAGTTTTATTTTTAAATCCACGCTCTTTAAGATTGTTTATAAATTCTCTCATAAACGGGAAAACATCTGAATTGTATGTCGTAGTTGCTAAAACAATTTTACCATAACGGAAAGCATCTTCCACGCACTCTGCCATATCACTTCTTGCAAGGTCATTAAGCCCAACTTTCGGACAACCTTTTGATTTAAGTTTGTCAGCAAGAAGTTTAACAGCTTTTTCAGTGTTGCCATATACAGACGTATATGCTATTACTATGCCTTCACTTTCAATTCCGTATGATGACCATGTGTTGTATAAATCAAAATAATAGTCAAGATTCTCGTTGAGCACAGGCCCGTGAAGAGGACAAATTGTCTCAACTTCTAATTTTTCTACTTTTTTAAGAAGCGTCTGTACTTGTGCTCCGTATTTCCCTACAATGCCGAAATAATATCTTCTTGCTTCACAAGCCCATTCATCTTCAACATCTAATGCACCGAATTTTCCAAACCCGTCAGCAGAAAAAAGTACTTTATCCGTGCTGTCATAAGTGACAATAACCTCTGGCCAATGTACCATAGGTGCTGTAACAAAACTCAAAATATGTTTGCCAAGTTTGAGAGTGTCTCCTTCTCCGACAACCATTCTCCTGTCTTCAAAATCAAATCCGAAAAAATTTTTCATCATATCAAATGCTTTCATTGATGAAACTATTGTTGCATTCGGATAATTGTTCATAAAGTTGACAATGTTTGCAGAATGGTCAGGTTCCATGTGTTGAACAACGAGATAATCAGGCTGTCTGTCGCCGATAGCTTCAGAAATGTTGTCAAGCCACTCATGCGTAAAATCTATGGAAACAGTATCCATAACGGCTATTTTCTCATCATCTATTACATACGAATTATATGCCATTCCATCAGGCACAATATACTGTCCTTCAAAAAGGTCAATCTTATGGTCATTGACTCCGACATATTTTATGTCATTTGTAATTTTCATATTCTCAACTCCTCTATTAAAATTATTAATTCTACATTTATAAAGATTTCTTTATTCTTGTTATTTGTTTTTTTATGGCAAATAAACATAATATATTAATTTTAATTTTTATAGTCAGTTCACATTCTGTTAAATTCATAGCCAAACAAATTTATCAAACAAGCTCATTGTATTGGCTTTACCAATTAAGTTGTTTTACAAAATTAATACTTGATCGCACGGTCTTTTCCCGCACCAACTCGTGTACAATAAATTGTTCTTGTTTTTTTGTTAATGGTAACAACATCAAAAGATGTTTCTGTGTCTGTGCCAAAAGTACGTTCAGGAGCTTCACCGAAATTAACCTCCGCACCAGCAGCAATAATCGTAATAAGCGGACAAGCCAATGTAGTCGTATCAATAGTGTCCTGATGAACATGGCCCGAGAACATTGCTATTATCTCTCCTTTGGCATTGGTAAAGTCAACATTTACCGAGTTGTTTGTCCATCCGTTGATTCCTTTGGTATAGCTCCCGCTATATGTTGTTCTATTACAGTACGCATTAATAATGCCGATCAATTGAGATTTGTCTACCGTATAAGTGACATTTGGTGGAACGTGTGCTGCAATAATTGCTCCGTATCCTTTGGGCATATCCAAAGCAACGTTTGCCAACCAATTAAGTTGTTCCTGTCCATAGCAGGAAGTAGCAAAACGATTATTTATCGCATTTCCATTACCGTCAACCGAATACTTTCCTGCAAAATTGGAATTGAGAACAATAAATCGTGTCTTCTGAGCAACATTATCTATATAATAATACAAGCCATCTTCAGAAAATATTCTACGAGAATCAAGCGCCTGATTTCTGAAATACAACTGCCACAATCTTTCAGGAGAAAACTGTTTCGCATAATAACTTGAGGAATCACCGTAACAACCTTCATGATTTCCTAATGCAAGTAATAATCTGTCAGTCCCCCACAGAGGTGCAAGATGCACCGGTATACTCTCCTGAGTTCTTAACAATTCCGTTTCAGTATCATACGATGCTCTTGTTCCCACATCACCTGTAAGTACAGCAAATGGAATGTCACACTTGTTCATCATTGCAGCCATCAGTATTCCTATATTGTTTGTTCGTGCTGAGCCGTTGTCGGGTATATGCGTATCACTTGCCCATACAAAAGATACACAATTTTTACCATCGGCAGTCTGTAATGTTTTTACTACTTCTGTTTTTTCATTAATCATATCTTTCCAATACGACGGAATTGATACAGAAAGTGATGATTCATTGTCAAGTTGTTCAGAATAGCCAGACTTGTTTTCTTCATAAGAACCTTTTATATCAGAAATATCAGGTGTGCTGAATTTCTCAAAAAAGTATAAGCTGCAGATGATTACAAATGAACACAAAACAGCTGAATAACTTATTATCTTGAGTCTTTTTTGACCGACTTTTTTTTCTATTTTATCAAATAGCGAATTTTTTTTAGAACTATTATTCTTCTTTTTATGATGAGAAGAATGTTTGCCATGGTGATGTGATCTATGAGAATTAGAGTGAGAATGAGAGTGACTTGAATGTGAAGTTTTATCCGTATTCAATTCATTTTGATGTTCAACATTTCCCTTATTTATTTCGATATTGTCAATTAATTTTTCATTTTTATTTAAATTATCTTCCATTCCCACAGTCCTTCCAAACTTATTTATAATATAGATAAATCTGACAATGCATTAATATGCCTTATCAGAAATATCGTAGTTCTTCTTTTTATTAATTTTATCATCAATGTAATATATGCCTTCAACAGTGAAGTTATCATACAGATGTTTTCTCTTTATGATCCGTTATCGTAAGAGTTTTATTTGCAACTGTCGGCACAAATCATTTTGCCTCTTGTTTTGTGTAGTATGTATAAGGCTTTTCAGTGTCACAAATATCATAATAGTGATGACCTTTTTGCTTCTCCTGTGGTGGAGGTGTACGCCAATCGCCATATAATGCAGTTAAATATTCATCATATTTTTCAGGAACACGAGCGCTTATACCTTCATAGATAATGTCGGTCCCCTTTCCATAAAACTCAGCAGATATAAAATCCCTCTGTCCATACCAAGTTCCATGATTACAGATAATCTTTGAATCCTTAACCGGATATTTTGATATGAATGCTTCATATTTTTCTGCGATTTTAGCTGTTCTCTTTCGATATCCCAACAATCTGAACATAGATACAGAAAGTTTTCCTTTCAGTGTTCCGGGCAGCTTGCAAACGCATGTCATTTTACGCACATACAAAGATTTCTTCTTAGATAATTTCTTTCGCTCTGCAAGATCCTCCGGAGCTCCGTCCAACGGAAAAATATCAAGATATATTCCATGATTTATGTCTAAATGTGACATTGATTTTTCGGTATATGTTGTATTCGAATTTCTTAATTTGGCAAAAACCATCGGAAATTTGGGATCGGTCTTATAGTTCTGTAAGAAAATACCTTCGGGCAAAAGTGCAGGTGCACACTCCATAAACTTGTTATAGTCTTCTCTGTACATTCCTACGTCCATATCGTCATCCCATGGAATAAATCCCCCATGTCTTGCAGCTCCGAGAACAGAGCCACAGACAAGGAAATAATTCAAATTCAGTTTTTCACATATTTCCTTGAACACTTTAAAGAGTTCAAGTTCAATCTTTTGTAAATCGTTCATATATTAATAAACCTTGCTTATAATACCATAATTTTTCTTCTTGTTTGTATCATCGCCCACATGATACATACCTTCAACGGTGAAATCATCCCATGGATGTTCTCTTTTTCTGAGGAGAATCTGGAATGCTCTGAGAACACTTCCCTGGCTCATCAAAAGAACTTTCTTTCCTTCGTAGCATTCGTTAATGAGGTCAAGCACGTCAACACAGTTAGCAATAACCATTCCCCATGACGTACCACTCGGTGTTCTTGCGAACATATTGTTCTCAATTTCTCTGGCGATAAACGTAGGATTGTGCTGAAGTTCCTCAAAAGACTTATATTCCCAACCTGTATTGTCAATGCCATGAAGCTTATGAACCTTGATTGCCTCAAACTTCTGAGGTCTGTCCATTATGATAAGTTGTGTATTTACTACACGAGGAATAGGACCATAAAGTGCAACATCAAAATCGTATGCGTCAAGCTCTTCAGCCTGTTTTTTAGTGATTTCAATTCCTTTTTCAGTAAATCCACAGTTATTGGATGTGTCACACATAAATTCATGTTTTGCAACTGCTTCCGTCTCTGCATGACGGATGAGATGTATCGATTCGCATCTCACTTTCGGAACACTCGTTCCGGGAATATAATCAATTTTTCCTGTTTCCTGATCTATTGCAATACCATATCTCAACAAATTCTTTGTTATATGTACTCTTTCGGACATAGGAATTGTATTTACATCAAACATATTTGTGTTCTCCTTATTTCTTTAATAATTTAATAACCTTTTCGGTCAAACCATTTTCGATTATGTATTCATATACTGCGTTAGGAACCATATCCTTCCACTCATCACCGTTGACAATCTTCTGTCTGATTTCGGTCGAACACATTGCCTTTTCTCTGGTGTCAAACAACACCACAGTACCATAACCGAGTTCTCCCAGTCTATGCAGTTTCTCATATCCCCAATCATCATAGATAGTAAAGAATGAGGTTGCACTAAGCGGTACATAGTTATAAAGGATTTCAGGACGTTCAATAGGATAAGGTACAATTTCAAAGTCTTCCCTTTTCAGTCCGGCTTCAAGAAGTGCAGCTTTTACCATACTGAATCTTTCATAAAAAGTAAACGGATTTGATGCCGCATTGCTTCTGTGAGGGTCAATTTCTTCAAGAAGTAGGTTTGCATTTTCAGGAGATGTGATACCTACTATAAGTTTTTCACACTGTTCCTTAGCAAGCAAGGCATATCTCAAATGGTCATTGTGAAACAGTTGAAATCTGCCATGTATAAATCCAAGTTTTACCATTTTGTTTTTCTCCTTTAATTTGATTTATATTTTAAGACTCAATTAAAATTTGAATCAAATACAATTTTTTTAATAATTTCTTTACGCAGATAGGAAACAGGAGTTTTAGCAATACCTGCTTCAAACTGAACATCAAAAGCTTGTTCGATTTTTCTCTGATGTTCTGTATTATTACACACAAAATAATTACAATTATGCTGAATATCAATGATATTTAACATCCAACTGTCGTCAACATTGTTGAACCACAGGCAAATTTCTTCCACTCTATTCAGAATGCTATCCACGTTCCAAACGGCAACCTGTCCCATACGAGATGGCAAAACAGAATTATCGCGGATATTCTTTATATCACCGAACAAAGCGTTTTTCAAATCAGATTCTATGCTTGTCTGCACCTCTGAAAAATAAGCCACACACCAATCCTTGCCGATGTGTTCTCTTTTGCAAAGGTCATAAAAAGAATCTTTGTCCTCCTGTGTTGTGACAGAGGATGTCAGGTTCAGCGTGTTGTCAAGAATTGCAGCAATCAACAATTTTGCCGTACTACTTGTCATCTTATCCAACATTCCCGCTTTTTTCCATTCACGGTAGATAAGTGTTGCCGCCGCGCCAACGAATTCTATGCAAGAATTTTCTCCGATGAGGTTTGTCCAGTATTCCTCAAAGCCGACGTGATGGTCAAATATCCCAATCACTTGCATTAGTGGCACGGAACCTTTCAGGAATTCGGGATCGGAAACATCTACAATGATGTATTTTGCAGTTTCACCATCAAAATCCGACGGTAGCTCCATCAGGATTTGCCCTTCTTCAATGAGCGTTTTGCAAACGCTATAATTACACGGGGCTGAAGAATATGCAATAGCGTTCACGCCTTGCAAACGCAACAGTTCTGCCATTCCTACCATACACGCATACGCATCAATATCAAGGTAGGTTGTTCCCGCAGTGACTAAAACCGGGTTTGATATTTGAAATTTATTCGTCATAACAGATTTTTATAAAGCTCTACATATTCCATAAATCTTTCGTTTTGATCGAAATTTTTTGCATGCTTCAAGCAATCTTCTTTGGAATATGGATTTCTTTCACAAATACGTATAATTTCTTTTTCAAGTTCATCTATATCGTCACATTCCACAACCGAACCGCAAGTTTCGTCTATACATTCCGGACTTCCACCACTTCTGAAAGTAATCACCGGTGTTCCGCAGGCGTTTGCCTCAATATTTGTAAGACCAAGTACTTCTTCTCGTGTCGGATTGACAAAAACATCAGCAGCAGTATATAGCTCAGCAAGTTCCCTTTGATTGCTTGTTCGATGAATGGAAATAATGTTTTTTGGAAGCTGTTTATCTATGTTTTTGTCTGTTCCAACAAGAACTATCTTATAATTTTCAGGAAGCCTTTCCGAAAGTTTTACAAACACATCCAATCCTTTTCGATATCCCCATACATCAGCTACGCCAAGCACTATTTTTTCGCCGTTATTTTTCTGAATAAAATTAGAGGTGTTTTCCATTGGTTTGAATACATTTAAATCTATGCCATTATAAATAACACGTACAGGAAAATCCTTCAAAAAAGACTTTCCAACCATACTTGCAAGCCATTTTGACGGAGTTACTATGGTAAGATTTAATCCATCAAATGCAGTTTTCTTTTTGTTGTGTAATTTAATACTCTTGTCAAAAAATAAACTGAAAGTTTTTTTCTGGGGACAATCGTAGCACGTTTTTTCCCATTTATCACAGTGTACCGCATCAAAATATGTACAATACCCTGTAAAACACCAGCAATCGTGAAAAGTCCACACCGTCTTAATGTGTCTTTCTTTCAAATATGATAGCAACATCTCAAAATGACAATTATGACTGTGTATATTGTGCAAATGAACCAATTCGGGAGAAAGTTCATCAATCTTAGAAATAAGTGCTTTTGTTTCCCTTGCAGAATTAAATCCGTAATTACCGCAGATTCGGGATTTGATTGCATAGAGTTTCACAAATTTGTTGTCAGTATACCTTATTCCCAGAGGATTATCAATACCACCATTTGAATAAAGAACACAGTTTTCACATCCGTCTTTTTCAAGAAGTTCCGCAATACCTAAACAAATTTTTCCTGTGCTTCCTTTTCCAAAGACTGAATTAATTTGTACGATTTTCACTGTAATCTCCTCCGAAACTTCCATGTCTCCCTGTTGAAGACTAATCAAAATTTAATGAATTAAACACTTCTTTTGATATGCTTGATTGTATCAATAATAAACTTGGGATTCACACTTTTAATCATCAACAAATGAGCCGGTCTGAGAGGCTTTATTATAAAGCCAATTACAACATTTGTAATTATTTGAGTTATAACCGTTGCAATTGCAGCACCTTTGACACCCAATAAAGAAATAAGAATCAAGTTGAGTACCACATTCGTCAGTGCCCCGGTCAGATTTATGATCCAAAGATATCGTTGTTTTTCCTCTGCTAATATCCATACATTTCTTGCTGATCCCAAATAAGAAAATGTAGTGTACCATACAATCAATCTTAAAATTGTTGTCGATTCTTTATATGCACTGCCGTAAAGAATTGATATGATGGGAGACGCGCCAAGAGTCATTATTAAACTTTGAGCCAATGCCATACAAACAATGATAGCATACAATCCACACATTTTTTTCTCATATGTAGAATCGTTTCTTTTTTTGCTTTCTATGATTGCAGGTCTTATAGAATCAATAACAGCTGCGAAAGCAAAAGATGTCATCCCCGCACAAACAAATGCTGCAGAATAAATACCCGTTGCTTCTTCACCAAGCATAAATTTCAGCATAATCTTATCCATCTGTGCAAAAACAGTCACCATCATACTTGATACAATAAAAAATTTGCTCTTGTTGAATAATGTTTTTGCCCACGAAAAATCGAACAAAAAACGTTGTTTACATTTCTTTCTGCAAATAATGAGCAACGTTATGCCGATAATCATATGGTCAACAGCGTTAGACACAGCAAACCAATAAATGCTTTTGTTTGTGACCAGAAGGAAAACCTTGTATATAGAAACAACAAAATAAGCAATAAGAGATACAATTGATGTATACTTGGAAAGCAACTTTGACTGAAACCAATATTGAACAATTTCAAATGCCTGGGCTAATAACAACAAACTATACAGTGAACACACAATAATAGCTTCTTTATCGCTTGGGCCTGATATGACAGAGAAAGTTACGACGCCACCGATACAAAGTACGCTTGATATCAGGGACATAATCATAGATGTTCCCAATATTTTACCTTCAGATTTCGGGGAATATAGTAATTCCTGCACAACCACATGATTAAATCCCAGTGTGGTGATGGGAGTTACAAAAGCAACAACGGATGCTGCAAAGTTGATCAGACCAAAATTAGAGGGTCCTAAATACCTTGCCGTCAATGTAGAAATAATAACGCCTAATATAGACTGCATAATCTTACATGCAATAATCCAACCGGCGTTAGCTATTGTTTTGTTCTTGAACATATTTTTTTCACCTTAATTTTTTTGCATTTCAAATCAATATAGGTGTATATAATCGAAAAGCAATGTGCGTCTTTTATTAATTAGATTAATCATTTTGCCAGTCTACAGACTGTTGCCCACCGCACGCCACGTGGAGGCATGATTTTATGCGGCTGCCTCCCCCATAAAGGAGGAGGCTGATTTTATAAAGATTAAGAGATCATCTTTCCGTTTTCATCAAAGGTATGATAACCAATTTCGATCATACATCCGTCTGCAAAATTCTTACCTTGAACAAACTTTGCAGTGAAGTACAATCTGCAATTTTTGGCAAGTTTGTTTCCTGAGCCAATATAGTACCAGTCACCTTCAAATTCAATCAACTGATTTCCTGTTACAAGCTTGTTGTTCTTATAGAAATAATTACCAACAGGGCCATTCTTCACAACTTGACCACTTTCAGGAATCAATTTACCGTCTGCGTCGATTTGATAGCGACCAACACTAAGAGAAGTGCCTTCAACAAATTTTTGTGTGAAGTAAAGGCTTGTGTCCTTTGCCAACAAGTTGTTAGGTCCAACATAATAGTAGTCACCTTCAAACTCAACGATTCGGTTACCCTCAACCATTACATTATTCTTATAGAAATAGTTACCAACAGGGCCATTCTTGATGATGAACTTACCATCAGCACCAATGTCATAGCGTCCGGCATACATAGGTTGACCGTCTGCGAAGAAATGGCCATTTACAAAACGATCTGCAAAGTACAGGTTAGTGTTCTTTGCTAACAAATTGTTGGCTCCGATGTAATAAAGGTTACCTTCAAACTCAACAATCTGGTTACCTTTAACCATAACGTCATTCTTGTAGAAGTAGTTGCCAACAGGACCGTTCTTGATGATGAACTTACCATCAGCATCAATGTCATAACGACCTACGTGCATTGGTGCGCCGTCTGCAAAGTAATGTCCTTTTACAAAACGGTCTGCAAAGTACAGGTTAGTGCTCTTTGCCAACAAATTGTTGGCTCCGATATAATAAAGGTTACCTTCAAACTCAACAATCTGGTTACCTTTAACCATAACGTCATTCTTGTAGAAGTAGTTGCCAACAG
>JAFOEP010000215.1 GCA_017380115.1 Clostridia bacterium
CGTCCACATTCCTCAAAACTTTCTGAATGTTTTTTTGCTTCATTTTTCACATTAACAACAAGAGTTCGAATTTCAATTCCAAGTTCATTACAAACTTTTTTACAAAAATTCATATCTCTGTCAGCTTCATCACCTCTAAGACAATGATTGACGTGTGCAGCAATAATTTTAAGAGAATAATCATCTTTAATTGCATTCAACATATGAAGCAAAGTCATCGAATCTGCGCCACCGGACAAACCAACAATTACGGTATCGCCACAAGAAATCATATTATGTTTTTCAATTGTTTTTTTGAAATCACATATCATTTCTTAATTTCTCCATAGAAGTAAACAATGTATAATCTTTGTTATAAATCAATTTGACATCATTTGTAGGACCGTGACGGTTTTTAGCAACAATAAGCTCAGTTTCACCAACAACTCTTTGTTCATCAACTTCACCGTTTTCTTCTTCTGTACCATAATAATCAGGTCTATGAATCATAAGTACAATATCTGCATCCTGTTCAATTGAACCGGATTCACGAAGGTCTGACAACTGAGGTCTGTGTGATTTACCTCTGCCTTCAGTACCACGGTTAAGCTGTGCACAAACAACCAGAGGGATACTCAAATCTTTTGCCATCAATTTCAATGACCTTGTAATTTGTGAAATTTCCTGCACACGATTTTCTACTCTTCCGGCAGAAGAAATTAATCCGAGGTAGTCAATTATTACAACGTCAACATTCTTTTCACGTCTGATTTTTGCTTTAATCTCCTGCACATTGATACCTGACGTATCATCAAAGTATAACGGGCAATCATTCAAAGCAGATGTCGCAGCAGCAATTCTTACCCATTCATCAGGAGTAAGTTGTCCTGTTCTCATTTTTGTGCTTTCAACTCTTGCTTCTGTTGCAAGAATTCTTTGAGCAAGTTGTTCTTTTGTCATTTCAAGGGAAAAGAACAAAACTTTTCTTTTGCCAATCATAGCAACATTTCTTGCAAGATTCAAAGCAAGACTTGTTTTACCCATAGCCGGTCTTGCGCCTATGAGAATAAGGTCAGATTTATTCAATCCTGTAATAACTTTATCAAGGTCAGAAAATCCTGTTGTATATCCTTTATATTCATCAGCGTTATCAGAAGAAAGTTTCTGCAACTTGTCATAAACCTGATTAACAATTATATCACTAAGCTTTGATGGACCTGACGTAGTTTTACCTTGTCTGATATCATAAATTCTCTGTTCAGCAGAATCAAGAAGCATATCAGCAGTATCGTCTTCGTTTGAAGCAGAATCCATAATATCTTTTGCAGCAGTGATTAATGTTCTTATATAATATTTTTCTTTTACAATCTTTGCATAGGATTCAACATTGGAAGTAGACGGTACACTTTGAGCAAGTTGGAAAAGATATTGCTTTCCTCCCGCTTCATCGTATGTACCGGAATTTTTCAGATGTTCAAGTATTATTATCGGGTCAATTTTTCCGCCAACAGTATCAATACTTAACATTGCTGAAAAAATCTCCTGATGTTGTGGAATATAGAAAAATTCTGCCCTGACATATTCAATTATATTTGTAATACATGTAGGATCAATTAATATTGAACCCAAAACAGCTTGTTCGGCTTCCATGCTGAAAGGCATATTCAAACTGTTAGAAAAATCATAGTTTTTTTGTTCCATAATTTTCACTGACCTTTTAAAAATTTATTCTCCGACAAAAACGTACACTTCTGCCGTAACTCCATGATTAAGTTTAATCACAGCATTAAAGGTGCCAAAAGACTTGATTTCATTGACTGATATTTTCTTTTTGTCTACATCAATGTTAAATTCTTTTTTAATTTTTTCTGCGATTTCTTTTGTTGTAACTGAGCCAAAAAGTCTGCCGTTCTGTCCTGCCGGCATAACAAATTTAATTGTTTTACCATTAATAACAGCTTTATCTGCTTCTGCTTTTTCAGTTTCAACCTTAATTCTGTATTTTTCTGAATTTTCTTTATTTTTAAGTTCTGTCATTGCCTGTGCATTTGCTTCATTAGCAAGACCTTTCGGAAACAAAAAGTTTCTTGCATAACCATCAGAGGTGTTAACAAGCTCTCCTTTTTTTCCTAAGCCTTTAACGTCTTGTTTTAATATTACTTTCATTTTTTTGCCTCCTTTAAACGACATTTTCCAAATAATAATCAATCTCGTTTTTTAATTTATTTATAGCTTCTTCAATTGTATCACTTTTAAGTTGAGTTGCTGACATAGTAAGATGTCCTCCCCCACCCAATCTTTCCATAATCAATTGAACATTTACATTACCAAATGATCTGGCTGATATATTAATACTTTTATCTGTTTTATATATCACAAATGATGCATTTACGTTTGATATATTCAAAAGCTCATCTGCAACCTGTGATGTTATGATTCTGATGTTATCATTTTGTATCTGAGTTACTGCAATGGCCATATTTTTATATATTGATGCAGTTGAAACAATTTCGTTTTTCAATCTGTAATTGTCAACTGAGCTGGAGAACAACTCTTTTACCAAAACTGTATCTGTACCAAATTTTCTTAAGTATGCCGCAGCTTCAAAAGTTCTGACTCCTGTTCTCAAAACAAAGTTTTTTGTATCAAGCATTATACCTGCAAAAAGTGCTTCTGCTTCAACTTTTTGCAGTTTTGCATTATTCATAAGATACGGCAATATTTCCGTAATCATTTCACAGCATGACGATGCATTTGGGTCATGATAAAAAATGACTGAATTAACAATATAATCAAGTGCTTTTCTATGATGGTCAATTATTACTATATTCTTTATTTTATTGAGTAATTCAGGATACTCTACAATTTCTTTACGATGAGTATCAACTACAAATAAAACTGAATTTTTATTAATTTTGTTTTCTATTTTTTTATAGTCAACAAAAACATCAGAATTAGTTTCACTGATATAATAATCAATAAGTTTTCTTGAAAGTGTTTTTTCTTTGTCACAAACTATATAAGCATTTTTGCCCATTTGTTTTACAACAGCGCAAATACCTATTGCAGCACCGATACTGTCCATATCAGAAAACTTGTGTCCTACAACAAAAACATCGTCATTTTCGTTTAAAATCTGTGATATACCTGTTGCAACAACTCTTGAACGGACTTTATCTGTTTTTGTGTTTCCGACAGATAAACCACCAAAAAATTCGTAATTGTCATTGTTTTTAATTGCAACCTGGTCTCCACCACGGCTTAATGCCATATCGAGAGATTGCCTTGCGTTTATTTCACATTCTTTTAAATTTTTACCATTTCCAACACCTATGGAAAGTGAAATTCCGCAATTTGTTGAATTATATTTAAAATCTTTTACAAGTTGAATTATATTAAACTTGTTATTTTTCATTACTGACAAATCATTTTCATGAACAATAACAATAAACCTATCGTTACCGATTTTTCTGGATATGCAGTTGAACTCTGAAAGCCACGAATCAACTATTTTGTCTATCCCATTTTTAATCTCGTTATATTCGCTGTCAGAATAGTCCTGAAACATTTCATCAAAGTTATCATAATAACCTATCATTACTGACGGTCTGATATTTTTTAACTCAACAGAATCATTTTTTAAATCTGTTACTTCAAAAAAGAAATACAAATGAGAACATTGTCTGTTTGAATTTATTTTTGATGTGAAAATTTCAAAACTTTTATTGTCTATTGTTATGGTGTTATCGGCTGATAACACTGTTTCTGACAAACGTTTACTTGTAAGATATTTAAAAATGTCCCTGTTTTTATCTTTATCATCAGTCAGAATAGTATTTTTGTATAATTCATTAAACCAGATTATATTACCGTCTTCGTCAAACAGAATTGCAGGAAAATTGAGAGAATTCAATGATTCTCTGTCTTCACCGTCAAGCAAATCAACAAGTCCGGTTATATAATTTAGATCGGTCTTTTCCGTTTGTCGATATAAAATCAGATATGAAATTGAAAACACAATTGTTATAGCAAATAAAATATAAGCAAGTGTTTTAAAGTACAGAAAATACAAAATACTGCAAAATACTATCAGGAAAAAGAATAGTAAAACAAAAAGTATTTTTTTACCAGACTTTAATGATTTCATTTATACCTCCATAAATATTGGCAAAATCATCGGACTGCGTTTTGTCTTTTCAAACATTAATCTTGAAACTTCATCTCTTACTCTACTTTTAAGTGTGTTAAAATCGTTTATTCCTTTGTCAAAACAGTTATATATAATTCTTTTTGCTGTTTCAGATGCCTGGTCCATCAGATCTTCAGATTCTTTTACATAAACAAATCCTCTTGAGACGATATCAGGACCTGATATTATTTCGCCAAAATCTTTGCTGATTGAAACAGCTACAACTATCAATCCGTCTTCGGACAATCTCTTTCTGTCTCGTAAAACGATATTGCCTACATCTCCGACTCCTGACCCATCAACAAACACCTGTCCTGCATCAATACGTTCAGATATTTCAAAAACATCTTCTGAAACACTTACATTAATTCCGTTTTCAGCAATCAGTATATTGTTTTGATCAATTCCCATATTCAACGCAAGCATAGCATGTTTTGAAAGATGTTTTCTTTCTCCGTGAACAGGTATAAAGTATTTTGGCTTTACAATTCCCATCAATAATTTCTGTTCTTCCTGACAAGCGTGTCCGGAAACGTGAACATCATACATTTTTTCATAAACAACTTCTGCGCCGAGTCCCATCAGATCATTTATAAGCTTGCTTATTAATTTTTCATTTCCGGGTATTGGTTGAGCTGAAAGAATAATATAATCGTTTGGAGTGATATGAATTTTTCTGTGTTCACCAAGTGACATTCTTGCAAGAGCAGATAAAGGTTCACCCTGGCTTCCGGTTGTAATGATTACCATTTGATCATCAGTAAAGTTTTTGACCTGGTCAATATTGATCAGTATTCCTTCGGGAATATTCAGATATCCAAGCTCTGCACCAATTTTAATAACAGATTCAAGACTTCTTCCGGAAAGAGCAACTTTTCTTCCTTGCATACTTGCAACATCCATAATCTGTTGAACTCTATGAATATTAGAAGCAAAAGTCGCAATTATAATTCTGCGTTTTCCCGCTCTCCTGAACAGCTTATCAAATGATTCACCAACTATTTTTTCACTTTCAGTATATCCTGGTCTTTCAGCATTTGTCGAATCAGAAAGTAAGCATAAAACTCCTTCGTTTCCAATCTGAGCAAATCTTGTCAAATCAATTACATCACCATCAATCGGAGTGTTGTCGATTTTAAAGTCACCTGTCTGAATGATTGTTCCGCTTTCAGTTTTAATCGCAAATGCACAAGCATCAGGAATCGAATGATTGACATGTATCATTTCAACTGTAAAGTTGTTCAGCTTTACAGTTTCACCGGGAACCATTTGTCTCAATTTGACTTTATCGGACAATTTGTGTTCAGTAAGCTTTGAATTGATTATACCAAGAGTCAGTTTTGCAGAATAAACAGGAATGTTACACTCTTTCAACAAATAAGGTAATGCGCCTATATGGTCTTCGTGAGCATGTGTGATAAAAATTGCACTGACTCTGTCTATATTATTTTTTATATAAGTAAAGTCAGGAATGACCAGATCTACGCCGAGCATATCCTGGTCCGGAAATGACAATCCACAGTCAACAATAATTATTTCATTATTGTATTCATAAACTGTCATATTCTTGCCAATTTCATTTAATCCTCCAAGAAATCCTATTTTTATCGGTTTATCAATTTTTTTGTTCTTTTGTTTTTGTTTATTTAATTCAGCTGATTTCTTCTGAACTCTTTTATGAGATTTTGAATTTGATGAATTTTTTGATGATTTAACAGTTTGTTTTTTTGAAACTTTTTTATTATTATTCAGATTTTTATTTTCTTTCTGATTATTCTTTTTATTGTTTTGTTTATTTTTAGCAGACATGCTGTTATTTCTTTGTTTTTTCGTTATTGACTTTTCAATTTCTGCCATGTAATCTCTCCTTTATTTCTTAAAATTATCTATCTATAAACCAAACTTACCCATTTTTTTACATATATATTATAATACCTTTTTTTGTAAATATTGTCAAGAATTATCGCAAGTGTTTAATATCTATTAATAACTCTTGTAAAAAATATTAGCAAATGATATAATAATGAAAAAAGTGTGAGGTTTATCTTGCTATGGAAAATAGAAAAAAAGTGTATGTTTATACTGACGGCTCGTGCTCAGGTAACCCCGGTCCCGGAGGTTGGGGTTGTATTTTAAAATATAATTCAGTTGAGAAAGAACTTTGTGGTGGTGACAAAAACACAACCAATAATCGTATGGAAATGACTGCCGTTATTGAAGCACTTAAAGCTTTAAAAGAACCTTGTGACGTTGAACTTTACACCGATTCCCAATATATCTGTAACAGCATAAATAACGAATGGGTTTTTTCCTGGAAAAATAACGGTTGGAAAAAAGCTGATAAGAAACCTGCCCTTAACATTGAACTCTGGGAAGAAATTTTAAAACTGATTGAATTGCATAATGTTAAATTTAACTGGATCAAAGGACACGCAGGACATCCCGAAAATGAAAGATGTGACAAACTTGCTGTTGAACAGACAGCCATTTATTCGGAATAATAAAATTTATTTGTGAAAACGAAAGGTTAAATTAATGAAAGTTGCTTTTATGATAAATGATTTGTCAAGTGGCGGTGCCGAACATGCAACATGTTCAATTGCCGGTTATCTTGCTGATAATAATATTGACACAACTATAGTCACCGTAAACAATTGTGAACCATTTTATAAAATAAATGATAAAGTCAGAGTTGTTTCTCTTGAATCAAAAGACATTGAAAAAAGCATCGGAATAAAAAGAATGTTTTCAACACTTTTTAAATCCTTTGATATGAGAAAACAAATTAAAAATATGGGTTTTGACATTATTGTTGGTATGAGCAATATTATGGCCTACTATCTTATTTTTTGCACAGCATTTACCAAAACAAAATGCATTGGCACCGAAAGAAGCGACCCAAGACACCATATGAACACACCCATACATCGTGTTTTACGCAAATTGGCAGGTAAGTTTTCCGATGGTTATATTTTTCTTGCAAAAGAACATCAGAGTTACTTCCCTACTCCAAAATGTGGCTTTTCTGCAGTTATTCCGAATGCAGTTTACAACGAGTATGCGTATGACATTAAATTTCCCGAAAAACGAGATAAAACAATCACAGCTATGGGCAGACTTCATGATGTAAAAGCTTACGATGTTATGATAAAAGCATTCGATAAATTTCATAAAAAAAATGATGATTACATCCTCGAAATCTTTGGCGAAGGTGAAGAAGAAAATAATCTTAAAGCCCTGATAAAAAGTCTTGAAGCAGAAGAATATATTAAAATTATTGAGCCAGTTGAAGACGCAATTATTCGTGTTGCAAATTCAAGCGTATTTCTTCTCACTTCAAAATATGAAGGTATGTCAAATTCACTTCTTGAATCACTGTTTTGTGCAGTACCCTGTATTTCAACAAACAACTCACCCACTACAAGAGATCTGATTACAAACAACGAAAACGGCATAATAGTAGATATTGGAGATATAGATCAGATTGCTGATTCGCTTGACAAAATTGTCAATGACAATGAGTTTTCTGAAACGCTTTCAAACAATGCTTATGATTCAACAAGAAAATATTCTATTGATAACATAGGAAAAATGTGGATTGACTATTTTAACAAGATAATATAAAACAAAACGTCGGCATTTTGCCGACGTTTTGTTGCTTATGAATCTACTTTTATTTGTCTTATATCGGATAGCTTTTTAATCTCATCACTTCCAATATAGTTGTTTTTTATTGAAACATATTTTAAATTATTCACAGAATATAGCGGTGTAAGATCACTGACAGTGTTATTATCAAGATATATTTCTTTAAGATTGTTCATTCCGACAAGTGATGACAAATCAGAAATATAATTTTCCGAAATTTTCAATGTTTCTAAATTTATCATATTCTTAATGGATGAAATCGAATACAATCCATTATCAGACAAGTCAATATATTTAATAGTTGAGCTTCCATTAAGGTTTGAAATATCATATAAACTATTATCAGCAAATTGAATTTCTTTTAAGCTCACAAGATAATTAACAACCGAAATATCACTGATGCTATTTGAATTAGCAATCAACTTATTTAATCTTATATTAGACTTTAATGGTGAAATGTTTAAAATATTATTATTGCTGATATTAACTTCTTTCAAAAGATCAAATCCACAAATAACATCAATTTTTGAAATCTGGTTTTCCGAAATGTCAAGAACTGTTAATTTTTTTAAATTTTTCAACTCATCAAGTGATGTGATATTATTTTTTGAACATATCAATTCTTCAAGTGAAGTACAGTTAGAAAAGAATGACAATGAATTAATATTGTTATTACTTACATTTAACTTTTTAATCAATCTGTTGTTGATAAAAATTTCAAAATTTTCAACAGCATTATTACTCAAGTCAACTTCTTCAAGTTTTTCAAGATTCACAAGAAAAGAAATATCTTTTAATCCGTTTGAACTGAGTCTGAGAACTTTCAGTTTTTTGAGATAAATCAATGGGCTCCAATCAGTAATATCAGGGTTGCCGGACAAATCAAGTTCTTCAACATCTTTAAATACAGAAATATTTGAAATACTATTTAATTGTTTATTGCTCAGATTTAACTCTTTAATATTTACAGGGTATTTCGAGCCAAAAGCGTTAACTTTTGGTGTCATTTCTTTTTCAAGCAACGCAGGGTCTTTAAACACCAGAACAGATTCTGTTTTTTCTGATTCTTCGTCAGATGATTTATTATTTTTACAAGCAGAGAAAGATACAATTAAACTTATTATCAACAAAAATGAAACGACACCTTTCTTTAAATTCAATTAAATCCCCTCCTCTTATAAATTATTGGTAGTATATGTTATTTAATAATTTTTGTCAAACAACTTAAAAATCAAAAAGATTCCAAGGAAAGCCCTCAGGTTTAAGTTTATAATTAATTATTTCATCGTCTTGATTTTTAAATCCTAATTCGCAGGAAAAAAGTGCAATATTGCAATTGTCACTGCCACCGTATTTTCCATCGCCGTAAAGAGGCATTTTTCTTGATGAAAACTGTACTCTGATTTGATGTGAGCGTCCCGTATGCAAAGTTATTTTTAACAATGATAAGGTTTCATCTTTATATTCAACGCTATCAATCAGTTCATATTCAAGAGAAGCAAATTTTACGCCTTTTCGTTCTTTTTTGACGACAAACGATTTGTTTTTTCTTGAATCCTTAAAAAGATAATCTGTCAGAGTGTCTGTATTGTTTTCAGGTTTTGAATGAATAACACAGTAATATTTTTTTGTAAATTGAGAGTCAGATACTTGTCTTGATAAAAACGAAGCAGATTTTTTATTCTTCGAATACACCATCAGACCACCAACTGCTGTATCTAATCTATGTATTACATACGGCAGTTCTTTTAAATCCAACTGGTCTTTCAGAAGAGAAAGCATATTTTCTTTGTCGGAATATTGAGAAGATACACCAATTGGCTTTTGGCAGACTATTATATCGTCATCTTCATAAACAATATTTATATTCACTCTATAATTCCTCCGCCAAGGACATATTCTCCGTCATAAAACACAGCAGATTGTCCTTTTGTTATAGCTTTTTGTGGCTCTGAAAATTCAACTTTGATTTTATTTTCCTCAATCGGTATAAGCCTTGCCGGTGTTTCCTTGTGCTTATATCTGATTTTAACATTACAGTTCAGATCTTTGTCTAATTTATCAAAAGCAATTAAATTCACATCTTTAACATTAAGTGATTTTCTGAATTGGTCTTCCATTCTTCCGATTATTACTTTATTGTTTTTAATATCTTTATCAATAACATAATAAGGCTCAGTTGAGGCTATTCCGAGACCTTTTCTTTGTCCGATTGTATAAGCAA
>JAFOEP010000216.1 GCA_017380115.1 Clostridia bacterium
ACAAGCAACAGGTGTTCATTTTGCATATTTACAGTATACCAATGCACTCTGACCACCCATACTTCCACCTGCAGAAACAATAGGAGTGTTTTCTGGCAAATTATACTCTTTAAACAACACATCTAAAATCTCATCTGTATATTCAACTGCTTGTTTATTCATCCAAGCCCAAGGATTATTGTAAGGAACAAGAAAAAGAATACCCTTTTCTGCATAAGATTTACCTATTTTAAGCTCATCAAACATATCCTGACAGCCTAATCCAAAAAACTCAAATGCAATTCCTTTTATTGGTTTCTTGCAAATTTTATCATTTGAATAAGCAAAATATTTTAAGTTTTCATATGTAATAATTTTGTTCATTTATCATCCCACCTTTTTTTATAATTATATCATTAAAACTCAAAAAATCAACTGACAAAGTATAATTTTGAATTTTTTCTGACAAAATATTGCATATTTTTTATAAAATTCTATTTTTTCAATTATTTTTCATTGTAATATTTAAAGAAATTGCACTTTATTGTTCTAAACTGTTGCAAAAAAAAATTATATATATTATAATGAAAATAATATTTTTTGAAAGGCAGTGTAACCATGAGCAGTAAAAATGGTATAGATTTATCCTTAATTCAAGATATGGTTGAAGAATATAAGGATATCAAAGGAAGTTTGATTACTATCCTTCAAAAAACACAGGAAGTATATGATTATCTTCCTGAAGAAGCAATTAAATATATCTCTGAAAAAACAAGTATTCCATGCAGCGAAATTATGGGTGTAGCAACTTTCTATACTCAGTTCAGATTTCAGCCTGTTGGTAAATATATGGTTATGCTTTGTCAAGGAACAGCTTGTCACGTTAACGGTTCCAAAAAAATCATGAAAACCATTAATGAATATTTAGGTATATCTGACGGAGAAACAACAGAAGACGGTCTTTTCAGTTTGAAATGTGTGGCATGTCTCGGATGTTGCAGTCTTTCTCCTGTTATGATGATTAACGACAAAACATACGGAAGTCTTACTCCTGAAAAAACTCGTGAGATTTTGCGTCAGTTAAAGGAGGAAAACTAAATGAAAATAGTTGTTGGACAAGGCAGCTGCGGTATTGCTGCCGGTGCTGCAAAAGTTTACGATGGATTAAACAATAATCTCGATAAAAGCAAAGCAACTCTTACATTCAGTGGTTGCGTAGGTATGTGTTACCTTGAACCAATTGTTGATATTTATGACGATGACAAAATGACAAGACTTGTCAGAGTCAGCGAAAATGATGTTGATAATATTTGTAAATTTGCTCAGACAAAAGATTATTCTTTAATTGAAAATATTACTATTTCAAAAGATGATGAAGAATTTTTGACTAAACAGACAAGAATTGCTTTAAGAAAATGCGGTATTATCAATCCGGAAGAAATTGACGATTACATACAAAGTGATGGATATACTGCAATTGAAAAAGTTTTGACAACTATGTCCCCTGAAGATGTTATTGAAACAATCAAGACATCAGGTTTAGCAGGACGTGGTGGTGCAGGCTTCCCAACCTGGTTCAAATGGAATGCAGCAAGACAAAGTCAGGGCGATGAAAAATATCTGATTTGTAATGCTGACGAAGGCGATCCGGGTGCATTTATGGACAGAGCTGTTATTGAAAGTGACCCTCATAACCTTATTGAAGGTATGATTATAGGTGCTTACGCTATCGGAGCAAAACACGCAGTTGTATATGTAAGAGCTGAATATCCTCTTGCAATAAAGAGACTTCAGAAAGCTATTGACCAGGCAACTGAAAAAGGATTCCTTGGCAAAAATATTTGCGGAACTGAATTTTCCTGTGATATGAAAATCAAAGCAGGTGCAGGTGCTTTTGTTTGTGGTGAAGAAACTGCATTGATTGAATCTCTTGAAGGTCAGAGAGGTATGCCTCGTCTTAAACCTCCATTCCCTGCTCAATCAGGCTATTGGAACAAACCATCCAACATTAATAATGTTGAAACATTTGCAAACGTTACATGGATAATCAACAACGGTGGTGAAGCTTTTGCTGCAATGGGAACAGAAAACAGCAAAGGTACAAAAGTATTTGCGTTGACAGGAAAAATCAAACGTGGTGGCCTTGTTGAAATTCCTATGGGTAAAACATTGAGAGATGTTATTTATGATATTGGTGGCGGAATTAGAGACAACAAAGAATTTAAAGCTGTTCAGCTTGGTGGACCAAGTGGTGGTTGTATCCCTGCTGAATTGATTGATACAGTTATAGACTACAAATCATTAGGAGCTACCGGTGCAATTATGGGCTCAGGTGGTATGGTTGTTATGGACGAAAGCACTTGTATGGTGTCTATGGCAAAATTCTTCCTTGATTTCACTGCAAAAGAATCATGCGGTAAATGTGTTCATTGCAGAATCGGTACAAAAAGAATGCTTGAAATACTTGAAAGAATTACAACCGGCAAAGGTCAGGAAAACGATATTGAACTTCTTGAAGAACTTTGTTTTGCAATTAAAGACGGAGCTCTTTGCGGTCTTGGTCAGACAGCTCCAAACCCTGTTTTAACAACTATTAAATATTTCAGAAACGAATATGAAGCACATATCAACGACAAAAAATGTCCTGCTTGTGAATGTGCCGAAATGTTAACATATTCAATTGATAAAGAACTTTGCAAAGGTTGTACACTTTGTGCAATAAATTGTCCTGTCAAAGCTATCAATGGCAGCGTTAAAACAGCACATGAAATTAACAGTGAGATATGTATCAAATGTGGAAAATGTAAAGAAGTTTGCAAATTCTCTGCTGTTAAATTATCATGACGGGAGGAATCTAAAATGGCAGATAAAATTAATTTAATTATAGATGGTAAACAAATATCAGTTGATGCCGGAACTTCAATATTAGACGCAGCAAAGCAAAACGGAATTTATATTCCTACTCTTTGTCACGACGATATTGTAAAAGTTTACGGTGCTTGTGGTTTATGCGTTGTTGAAGGTGAAGGAATGCCAAAATTGATGCGTTCCTGTTCTCAGAAAGCAGCAGAAGGAATGGTTATCAACACTTCGTCTCAAAGAGTTGTACAAGCAAGAAAAGTTGCTCTTGAGCTTATTATGTCTGCTCACGAAGGTGATTGTAAAGCCCCCTGCTCTCTTGCATGTCCTGCAGGAACAGATTGCCAGGGTTATGTTGGGTTGATTGCAAACGGTGAATATGACGAAGCTTTAAAACTTATTAAAGAAAAAATTCCTATGCCTGCATCAATCGGTCGTGTATGCCCTCATCCTTGCGAAAAAGCTTGTCGCAGAGGTTTGGTTGAAGAACCTATCAACATTGCCGGTCTTAAAGCTTTTGCAGCTGATATTGATTTGAAGAGTGAAAATCAGTATATTCCTCAAATGGAAAAAGAAACAGGCAAAAAAGTTAATATTATCGGTGGTGGTCCTGCAGGATTGACTGCTGCATATTTCCTCAGACTTAAAGGTCACGATGTAAATATTTATGATATGATGCCGAATATGGGTGGTATGCTCAGATATGGTATCCCTGAATACAGACTTCCAAAAAAAGTTGTTGATAAGGAAGTTGAATTAATCCAGAATCTTGGCGTTAAAATGCATAACAACGTAAAACTCGGCAAAGATATTTCAATTGATGAATTGAGAAAGAATTCTGATGCACTTGTTTTGGCTGTAGGCGCTTGGAAAAGTAGCCCGATGAGAGTACAAGGTGAAGATTCTCAGGGTGTATATGGCGGAATAGACTTTTTAAGAAATGTTGTTTTAGGTAACAAAGTTGAAATCGGCGAAAAAGTGGCTGTTTGCGGTGGTGGTAACACTGCTATGGACGCTTGTAGAACAGCTGTAAGACTTGGAGCAAAAGAAGTTTATATCATTTACAGAAGAACAAGAAATGAAATGCCTGCTGAAGATATTGAAATTAAAGAAGCTGAAGAAGAAGGCGTTGTATTCAAATTCCTTACTAACCCTGCTGAAATTCTTTCAAAAGACGGAAAAGTTTGCGGCATCAAACTTCAGAAAATGATGCTTGGTGAACCTGATGCAAGCGGAAGAAGAAAACCTGTTGAAATCGAAGGTGAATTTGAAGAAATTGAACTTGATAGCGTTATTATGGCTATTGGTCAGAAACTTGATAGCTTCGGTCTTGATAATATTGAAATGACAAGCAGAAACAACATTTTAGCAGATGAAAACTCATTCAGAACTAATCTCGATGGTGTTTTTGCAATTGGTGACGCAACTAACAAAGGTGCTTCAATCGCAATCGAAGCTGTTGGTGAAGGTGGAAGAGCTGCAATTGCTATTGACGCTTACCTTAACGGAATAGATATCAATATAAGAAAACCTTACTATTCTGAAAGAAATGTTACTGCTGAAACATTGAAAGACAAAGAAAAGATTGCACGTGAAATAGTTCCACAGCTTGAAGCAGATGAACGTAAAGACAATTTCACAGAAGTTGTTAAAGGTTATTCTTGTGAACAAGCAGAAAAAGAAGCTAAACGTTGTCTTGAATGCGGATGTAGAGAATACTTTAAATGTAAACTTCTTAATATCGCTAATTTGTATGATATTGACCCTGACAGATTTGCAGGAGAAAAACCGACAAATTATGACGGTAAAGATGCAAATGAATTTATTGTAAGAAATACTGACAAATGCATACTTTGTGGTTTGTGTGTTCGCTCTTGTAAAGAAGTTATGAATATTTCTGCAATCGGATTGCTTTCAAGAGGTTTTAAAACAGATGTTTCCCCTGCTTTCAAATTGCCACTTAACGAAACTGATTGTAATAATTGTGGCCTTTGTGTTAAACTTTGTCCGACAGGTGCACTGACAGAAAGAAACACAATGGATAAACAAGTTCCGTTGAACGAAAAATACGTTGACACAACTTGCAACGTCTGCGAAAAGAATTGTTCAATCACACTTGCTTATTACGGAAATAAAATCATTCGTGTTATTCCTAATGATGAAACATCAAGAAACTGTCATTTAGGAAGAGAAAAATTAATAGAAGAAGTTATAAAACTTAAATAATAATTTATAAAAAACAGCTCCTATGGAAAAACATAGGAGCTGTTTTATTATTCTTTTATTAATTTATAATTTCGTGTTCTACTGTTTATCAAATTCTTTATTTAACCATGTCAACAATTAAACCAACTATATCAATTAAGCTATAATTCTCTTCAACTTCAGCTTTCCCTGTTACATTATAAAGGTTTTTGTTTTTATAATCATAAGCCATAAATTGAGAATAATTATCAAATGAAGTGACAGTAGATTGACCATCATAGTTGCAAAGAGCCCAAATGAATTTACAATATTCAGGTGGGAAATCCTGATGTCTTAAATCTCTGACAAACCATGTGTTGTCAGGGAATTTGCATGTAGATGCATCAATCATCATATCGGGTGACACATAATTAACATCACATTCAACCTGTTGAACATAACCATCTGGGAATGTTTCTCCAACGGGAGCACAAGTTGCGCCGATTGATGTATAACGAGTATCGATTGTAATGTCAGCTTGTTCAGGAGCATTTACACCCACAGGAACGGCAGTAAGACCATAAGCTGACAAAATTGAAACTGAAACACCGTTATCTATAGCATCCTGAATCAATTTAGGAACATTTTTTTGAACATTATTATGATATAATTCGATTTTTTCAATCAATTTATCATACCCAGTAATTCTCTTTTCTTACTTCGAAGAAGCTCTGAGGATGTGCGCAAACGGGACATACGGCAGGAGCCTTGTTGCCCATTACGAGGTGACCGCAGTTGCGGCACTCCCACATAGTCATTTCGCTCTTTTCAAATACCTTCTGCATCTCAACGTTGGAGAGGAGCTTGCGATATCTTTCCTCGTGCGATTTCTCAATAGCTGCAACGGCTCTGAACTGGAATGCAAGAGCCTTAAA
>JAFOEP010000217.1 GCA_017380115.1 Clostridia bacterium
ATTCAGGGTGTTCTTCACAAATCGGTACAGGTATATATTCCTTCCAATCAGAAGCTCCAAACTTGGTTCCCACGGTGTCATCTCCTTCATCAAAAAAGACTATTGAAAAACCGACAAATTATAAAAAAGACCTCGTTAAAAATGGCAGGGTTGCTTCGCAAACCTGTTGCGACTATTATAACACACTACCTTAATAAATTCAATTAAATCAAAGAATATTTTACAATCTATTCGTATTTGTTGACTGTATTACACTTATTTTAAAATAATCAAAAAAAACAGGGGCAGTTCATTCATCAGATGCACCCTGTTTTTTTCATTCTTTTCGCAGAGATTATTATGTTTTATTTTGCATAAAGCTTTACAAATTTTGAAATGCCATAACAATCGTGATGTTCTCCGGCAGATATCAGAATTCTTATTTCAGCTTGTTTACCAGATTCTCCCTCGAACTCGACTTTCAATTCTCCACCCATGAAACACTCTTTTTCAACATACTTAACATCGTTTATATATATTTCTACCCAATTGCCTCTTATTTCGCCAAATTCCAGAACATATTTATTTGCACCATCTTTAAACACGGGCAGAATCGGTCTGGTTCTGTAAATTCGCCAACCATTTCTGAATTCTCCCTGATAACCGTTTGGAGGTACCATAAACGGAACAAATGAGTTCATATCGTTGTCGGCGATTTCCATCGTAGGATCAGGACGCTCCTTGAAAGTATCAGATGTTGTGAATCCACCCAGAAACAATCCATCAACGCTTCTCATATAATTCGGAGATTGTATCTTTTTAATCGGAATTTCTATTTCTCCCGACAAAAGTCCGTCACTTTCAGCAATCACCTTTATTTCCCTGGCTTTTTCGTTTGCACGAACAACTGCCTGGCAAAGTCCGTGGAACGCAAGTCTGTATGGTTTAACGTCATTTTCGTGACTGTTAGGATTACCGTTTCCGCAACCTAAAACTTTACCGTCACCAATCACTTTGAATCTGATAAGATTTTCAGCATCAGGCACAACAACACCGTTTATATCCACAACAGCAGCATTTATTAAAACAGTATCCTGTCCCGAATCGTTAACGCTGTTATAGTTAGAAGTGAGTATTACCGAATGTGGTTCTTTTGCTGTTTGTTGAATATCTTCGGCTACGCACAAACCCTGTCTGTATGCCTTTGCCGATAAAACACCACTTTCAAATTCAACCTGCCATTCAGGCGGATCAAATACCGTAGCTTCTTTTTTGCCTAATGATTTTCCATTTAAAATAAGCTCAACTTCGTCGCAGTTTGTCACTGCAACTACCCTGACATTATCGCCCTTTTTCCAAGTCCAATGTGGCAAAAGATGTACCAATGGTTCGTCAACAAAACAAGCCTTATTATAATAAAACAAATCTTTTTCAAAACCGCAAGTATCAAATATACCGAATTGTGATGAAACTGACGGCCAGACAAATGGAGTCGGCTCACCTCGATAATCAAAACCTGTCCATATAAAAATTCCTGCAAAATATTCACGTTCTTTTACGAAACGCCACATATCACGCACTGTTGATCCCCAGGCAACAATTTCTTCGTCATAATTGTTTAAAACCTGCAAGTTTTCTCTGTCTGACAAATAACATCCTCTTGTGGTCACTGAACTATTGTTTTCTGAACCTATAATCGGCAAATGAGGATATTTTTCATGTGCCTTGTCCGCAATAAAAGGAATATAATTCAAACCGACAATATCCATTTCCAACGCTGTGCCTTCGATATATCCGTTTATTGCGCCTGTAATCAATCGGGAATCATCAAGATGTCTGACAAGATTTTTCATTCGTCTGAATATTCTTGCTCCATCCTCCGTGCTTTGCAAAGGCTCTTCGTTGAACAAAGACCAGAACGCTACACATGGGTGGTTTCTGTCTCGTTTCACCAAACACTCAAGCTGTGAAAGTGCTTCCTGATCGCATTGAAAATGACGGTTTTCATCCATAACAATCATTCC
>JAFOEP010000218.1 GCA_017380115.1 Clostridia bacterium
AGAAGAAACTTTTCCACCGAGATTTTCAATTATTGCAGAAGCTTCCTGACGAGTGTAATTGGGTAATGTTCCCGTGAGAACAAATGTCATATCTTTAAATTTGTCACTTTCGGGCTGATTATATGATTGCATATTTACGCCTGACGAAATAAGATTTTCAATCAGTTCTTTAGTTCCGTCAAGTGAGAAAAATTCAACAATGCTTTGTGCCATAATATCGCCATAACCGTCAATTTCAAGGATTTCTTCTGCTGAAGCTTTCATAATATTTTCCATGTTATTAAAACGTGCAGCAAGGAGCTTTGAAGCTTTTTGACCGATGTGACGTATGCCGAGAGCAAAAAGTAAATTTGACAAATCTTTTTCTTTTGATTTTTCGATTGCGTCAATAAGATTCTGGGAAGATTTTTCGGCAAACCTCTCCAAATGACGAATATCATCAACTTTAAGAGCATAAATATCACTGACTGTTTTAATGAGGTCTATATCAAAAAGCATTTTACATACACTTTCGCCAAGGCCTTCAATATCCATGGCATCTCTTGAACAAAAATGAATAATGTTTCTCAAGGATTGAGCAGGACATTGTGGGTTGTTACATCTGATGGCAGCTTCACCGTTTTCTCTGTAAACTTCACCCTGACAAGAGGGACAAATCTTTGGCATTTCAAATTTTGCAGAGCCGTTACCTCTTTTTGTTACAGAAACAATTTCGGGAATTATGTCACCGGCTTTTCTGACTTTGACCGTATCACCAATGGAAATGCCTTTTTCTTTGATAAAATCTTCGTTATGCAAAGTTGCTCTTGAAACTGTTGAGCCTGCAATCAGGACTGGTTCAAGGATAGCTACGGGTGTCAGAACTCCTGTTCTGCCAACATTTATTTCAATGTCTTTGAGCAAGGTATCCTTTTCTTCGGGAGGATATTTAAAAGCAATTGCCCATTTTGGATATTTTGAAGTACTTCCCAACAAATCACGCTGTGAATAGCTGTCTGTTTTTACGACAGCTCCATCAATATCAAAGGGGAGAGAGCCTCTTGTTTCTCCAATTCTTTCGATTTCCTCAATCACTTCGTCAATGCTTGAAAATTTGTTATAAAAAGGAACAGTACGAAGTCCGAGCTGACGGAGATAATCAAGAGATTGTTTGTGAGAAACAATTTCTTTTCCGACGATTTGCTGAATGTTAAAACAAAAAATACTGAGATTTCTTTCACTTGCTATTTTAGGATTTTTTTGTCTGAGCGAACCTGCTGCAGCATTTCTGGGGTTTTTGAAAGGCGTTTCACCGTTTAATTCCTGCTTTTCGACGAGTGAATAAAACACGTCTTTGGGCATATATACTTCACCTCTGACTTCAAGATATTCAATATCTTCTGTCAGTCTCAGAGGGATTGCTTTAATTGTTTTCAGATTGGCCGTAACATCTTCACCGACAATACCGTCGCCACGGGTTGAACCTCTGACAAAAACACCGTGAGAATATTCAAGTGATACAGAAAGCCCGTCAATTTTTGGCTCAACAACATATTCCGGTCTGATGCCTGTGTCGGTTATTCGTTTGTCAAAGCTTTTCAGTTCTTCAATACTGAAAGCATCTTGCAGACTTGCCATCTGAACTTTATGTTCAACGGGAGAAAACTGGTCATCTGCGTTGCCACCAACTCTTTGAGTGGGGGAATCGGGAGTAATAGTTTCGGGGTATTTTTCCTCAAGCTCCTCCAATTCACGAAGCAGTTTATCATATTCAAAATCAGAAATCTGAGGGTCATCATCAACATAATATTTTTTGCTGTGATAGTTTAATTCTTCTCTTAATTTGCTAATTCTTTTAATGTCGTCAGTAGCAGCCATTTGATAACCTCCGGCACAAAACTTTATCTTTATTATTATACCAAATTTTTGTTATTATTGCAACATCAGGAAGAATAAACATAAGGTACATTGCCAAGCAGGATTGTTTCAGCTATAATAATTTTATTTGTGACATATGTTGAGGTTGCGTTACCGTTCATAATAATATGTATTTCGTTTTTGATGCTCAGGTATACGGTGTGACGGGTCTGGTTTATTCCGACGGCAGTAAAGTCGCTTGTGACATTGGAGGTGCATCTTCCTTCGAGAGCCATATATATTTTAATTTTAGGGCCTCTTCCTGACAGGAAATTACCACCGATTATAGAGCCTATAGGTATCTCAATTTTTGTTTTTTTCGTAGAGTTTAATTTATCTCCTATGAGTCCGGAAACCTGACTTTCAAGCAGATTGGCAGTTTCAATGTTAATGTTGACTGCGCTGATGTTGTTCTGGTCATCGTAAATAAATGAAGATAAATCTGAATATGTAATATTTTCTTTGCAGATATAGCTGTCGACTGCGTCTGA
>JAFOEP010000219.1 GCA_017380115.1 Clostridia bacterium
GCGGTGGACGAGTCTGACAGATTGACCAACGCGGTCTTCATGGGAATGGGTGAACCGCTTGACAATTATGACAATGTTATAAAATTTCTTGATTTGGTCGGATGTCAGGAAGGGCTTAATCTTTCGATGAGAAATATTTCATTGTCAACGTGTGGAGTTGTTCCGAAAATATATGATTTGATGAAAAAGAAATATCAGATAACATTATCTGTTTCGTTACATTCTCCGTTTGACAATTTACGTTCGCAGATTATGCCGATAAACAGGAAATATAACGTTGATGAACTGATAAAAGCGTGTCGGGAATATTGTGAATATACTTCAAGAAGAATATCGTTTGAATATTCAATGATAAACGGAGTAAATGATACTGATGAGTGTGCGACAGAGCTTTCAAAGTTACTCAAAGGAATGTTGTGCCACGTAAATCTGATACCTATAAACAATGTCAGAGAAAATAATTATGAAAAAAGCAATAGGCAAAGAATTGAAAAATTCAAATCGTTGCTTGAAAAATCAGGGTTGAATGTAACTGTACGCAGAAGCTTAGGCAGTGATATTGAGGCTTCATGCGGACAATTAAGAAATAAACATATTACGGATAGGAGGGATGTATAAAGTGAAGGTCTTGGCGAAAACACATATCGGCCTTGTCAGAAGTGAAAACCAGGATAGCTATATGACAGGCAGTTTTGAAGACGGAACAGTCTGGTGCGTAGTATGTGATGGTATGGGAGGAGCAGCTGCAGGAGACGTTGCTAGTAAGGTTGCTACTGAATTGATATCAAAGCGTATTGAAGGCTGTTATAATTCAAAAATGAAACCTTCATCTGTTGGAAACCTTCTTGAATCTGCAATAAATTTTGCAAATATTGAAATATATGATATGTCTCGTGAAAATCCTCAATATCAGGGAATGGGAACGACAGTAGTTGCCGTAATAGCAAACGATCAGACTGTTTATATTTCCCATGCAGGTGACAGCAGAGCATATATGAAATCAGGTGAAGAATTCAAACAGTTGACTGTTGACCATTCAATTGTACAGGAAATGGTTAACAGGGGAGAAATTTCTGAGGAAGAAGCAGAACATCATCCTATAAAGAATTATATAACCAGAGCACTTGGCGTAGATAACAGTATTTCAGTTGATTTTTCGTATTTCGATTTTAATAAAGATGATATAATTCTTGTATGCACAGATGGCTTGACAAATATGGTTGAAAGCGAAAAAATCAAAGAAATCCTCGGCAAAAAAAATAGTAGCGAAAAACTTGTTGATATGGCCATTAAAAATGGTGGAAGCGATAACATTACAGCTGTTGTAATTGAGAATAATTAAGAAAAAAAGGGGAGTTTAAAGAAATGGAGAGCTATGTTGGTAAAAGAATTGACGGCCGCTATGAAATACACGAAATAATCGGTGTAGGTGGTATGGCTGTTGTTTACAAGGCTTATGATAACATTGATGATAGAATTGTTGCCGTTAAAATTCTTAAAGAAGAATATCTTGCAAATGAAGAATTCAGAAGAAGATTCAGAAATGAACCAAAGGCAATTGCGGTTTTGTCACATCCAAATATTGTTAAGGTTTATGATGTCAGTTTTGGGGACAAGCTTCAATATATCGTCATGGATTACATTGAAGGAATCACTCTTAAAGAATATATTCAGCAACAAGGAATATTGAATTGCAAAGAAATAGTTCATTTCACAACACAGATTCTTAAAGCAATTCAACACGCTCACAGCAAAGGTATTGTTCATAGAGATATTAAACCTCAGAATATTTTGCTTTTGCAGGACAGTACAATAAAAGTAACGGATTTTGGCATTGCACGTTTCAGCAGAAATGAAACAAGAACAATGTCAGGAAGCGCAATAGGTTCTGTTCATTACATAAGTCCGGAACAAGCCAGAGGAGAAATAACTGATGAAAAATCAGACATATATTCTGTTGGTGTGCTTATGTATGAAATGCTCACAGGACAGTTGCCGTTCCAGAGCGATAGTGCTGTTTCAGTTGCATTGAAACAAGTTCAGGAAGAAGCTGTTCCACCATCAGCAATTAACAGTGATATTCCGACAGGACTTGAACAAATCACAATGAAAGCAATGCAGAAAAATCCGAGAGACAGATATCAGTCTGCAGCAGAAATGCTTATGGATATTGAAGAATATAAGAAGAATCCGTCAATAATATTTGATTATTCTTATCTTGTGAATAGTCCGGAAGAAGATTATAACGACCAGGATGAAACAGAATATGTTGACGATGAATATATTGACGACCAATATGACTATCCAAATAATTATGACAATGGATTTGACGAAGAAGATGATATAAGAACAGGCAGATTTTCAAGCTTCAATTTCAAAAAATATCTCCCCGTATTGCTTGGAATATTAGCGGCTGCTTTAATAGTAGGTTTAGTTGTTTTCTTTGTTGTAGGACGCCCTGGAACAAAACAAACTGTTCCGGAATTTGTCGGAAAGAATTATGAAACTGAGATTAAAGATAATGAAGAATATTCAGGATATCAGTTTGAGATAAAAGAACAAGAAACAGAAGACAGTGATGTTGGTGTAGTTCTCTATCAGGATCCTGCAGCAGGTTCAAAGTACGAAGAAAATATGAAAATTACTTTGACAATTGCAAAAAGCACCGGAATTATCACAGTGCCTGATGTTTATGAAGAAACTCTTGAAACTGCTCAGAAGAAAATCAAAGCAATGGGCTTAAAAGTTGAAGTTGTTCTCGAATACAGCGACACAGTTACAGAAGGCATTGTAATCAAAACAAGTCCGAAGCGTCATGAAACAGTTGAATATGGCGATACAATTAAGATTTATGTAAGTGACCCTACTGCTGAAAAGACAACTGAAGTACCTGATATCATCGGAAGTTCAATTGATGCAGCAAAAGTTCAGCTTGAAGCATATGGACTTGAACTTGATGAAAACTATGAAGAGGTTGAAAGCATCGAACCGGCAGGAGTTATAGTAAGCTGTAGTCCTGATGTGGGAGAATATGCACCTCTTGGCTCAAAAATCACAGTAAAAGTCAGCACAGGTAAAAGCACATTGTCAACAGTTGAAGTTTCATTCAAGTTGCCAAGTGAAGGCTCAGGTCCTGTACTTGCAAAAGTAAACTCAAATATTGTTGAAAACAAGAAAAACCGTGCATTTGACGGATCATACTATACAATTATAGCAACCGGCACAGGGCGAAGGGTCTGCATATCATTGAATCTCTGGAAGGAATCGATAAAGGTACGGTAGTGATCC
>JAFOEP010000220.1 GCA_017380115.1 Clostridia bacterium
AAATCTGAACATATTCATCATCAAACGGAGCGATTTGGGAAATTGTGTTTACCAATCCGTCGTTTTCATACCACGATGAATCAATCACGTGTCCACCTGTTGTTGTGAGTGACATTCTTCCCATAAGGTATGATGACATCCACATTGCACTGTCTGTTCCTATCATCGGCACCTGATATTCTCCTGTCGGGTCAGCCTCAGTAAGAGATGTTGCTCTTGAAATATAATAAATATCATCTTCAAAATCGATTTCATCGTTTAATTCAATAGCACCGTCAACTGTCAATTCATAAGGAGAACTATATTTACCCATAACTGTAAGGTCTGACATCAATTGAAGCATTGTTCCCATAAACTCTGAAAACGGAATTGATGACGGACTTTCAAGGTCGTTTGTGAAATAAACATTATTGCCGTCTTTCAATGCTGTTGCAAAAATTTCATCAAAGTTTTTGTTGCATTCCATCAACGATGTTCCGTTATTTGGTGAAGAAAGTGTTGTTGCACTATAAATCCAATCGTTCTTTCCACCCTTGAAAAGCTCAGAAAGCGTGCCGTCTGTTGTTGTGTTGCGTTCTGTTTCACTTCCGTTTGCCATAAGTTCAACAAACATTCTGACTGATTCGCCACCAAAACTATGGCCAATCAAGTTTATTTTATTTTCACTGCTCCAATCGGTCATCAACGGATTTTCAGAGTAGTCTCGTCCATATCTTTCATGATGATGTTCCTTTGAATGAGCTTCACCATAGTCAACTACTGTACCTGTAAGCTGAGCATATATTTCACATGCTCTGTCCCATGAGCCTCTGAACAATGAGTTCGTTACTGAAACAGATTTGAAACCACTCATATTGAGATAATCACCAACGTCATAACTCAACAATCCATAATACGGCAAAGCTGTGTCAAGCACAGGGTTGTAATCACCCCAGCCAATAACACCATGAACCAAAACGTATGTATAATTTGTTTTCCATTCACTGTCCGGCTGCTTCTTTAACAATGAAACATCAATGCCAAATGACTGTAAAACAACCATCATTATACATAATACTTTCATAACTAATCCACCAATAAAGCCACCCATTTTGAACCCCTTTTTTCGACTTTATAATTTAATTATAAGCATTTTTTTACAATGTTTTTTCGTTATTGGAATATAACGTTATTTATTTTTCAACAAAAAATCAACAAGTCTTTGCGTTGACTTTCCGTCATCAAACGAAAAATTAAAATCATTAAATTTTTTTATCCTTCTCTCATCATATTCGTTATTTTTTATCGCCACAACAAGCTCATCAAAGCTTTTAACCACTTTTCCCGGGACATATTCTTCATAATCAAAATAAAAATTTCTGTCATTTTTATATTTGTCCAAATCGTAAGCAAAAAAAAGCATCGGTTTTTTCAGCATTGCAAATTCCATACAAATAGAAGAATAATCTGTGATCAGAATATCAGCATCCGATATTATTTCATTTACATTTTTATAATCAGTTGCGTCAATTATGTTTTTGAAATCCATTTCTTCATGCACCTGTGGGTGAAGTCTGACAACAAGTTGGAAATTGTTTGAAAAGTTATTGTTAAACTTATCAATCAAGAAATTCTCAAAAATCTTTTTATTGTCCTCAGCATTATCTCTGAATGTAGGAGCATAAAGAACTATTTTCTTTTCTTTTGGTATGTTATATTTTTCTCTGAAAATATTTTGTTTGTTTTCAAGATAATAATAATCACTTTCAGGTATACCACTTACTATTATCTTTTTATGTTCTGCATTAAATGCACTCATATAAATATTTGCAA
>JAFOEP010000221.1 GCA_017380115.1 Clostridia bacterium
GAAGAATTTCAGCAGGAAGAATGCCCCATTTAACGCCTTTTTTGTTGACTCTTCTCTGCTTTCTGTCAATCTTTCTCTGCTTTTTATCAAACTTTTTCTGTTTATGTTTTGTAATTTTTTTAGCTTTGTTCTTTTTCTTGTCAAGCTTATTTTGTTTCTTGTCAACTTTTCTTTGTTTTTTGTCAAACTTTTTTTGCTTTTTCTTGGAAACCTTAACTTTTGTTTCCTCGATAGTTGCAGTCAATTGTTTTTCATCAGATTTCATCATAACAACCTCCATAAACATTACTACAAGTAATATATTATATTAAATTAATCAATTTGTCAAATAAAAAGACGATTTTTTAATTTTTATATATTCTTTTTAATTAATAAAAAATTCGCTCAGAAAAACAACGACACAAGCAACAGATGATACAGTAAACAAGCTTCTTCCAAAAAGAGCCAATACAACTGCTGTTGCCAATCCTATTATTCCTGATGCCGGACTGCTTGTTGCATATAAAATTGCCGGAAAAGTCATTGCCGCAAGAGTCACATAAGGCACATAATGAAGAAATGAACGTATAAATTTGTTTTCAATTTCTTTTTTGATGAGCACTAACGGCAAAACTCTTATCAGATATGTAACAACAGCCATTATCAAAATATAAATATAAACATTATTCTTCATTCTTTACCTCACTTTCCACCGGAAACAGCACCGCAATTACTGTTGCAACAACAACGGTTATTATAACTATTCTGAACCCGGATGAAATATTTTTCAAGTAAGGTATTCTTGAAAACGCCCAACTGCTCGCCATTGATATCACAACAGCCAACGATATGACTTTGTCTTTTTTGGCAGGTGGAATTATAATTGCAATGAACATAGCATATAGTGCCACACCAAGAGCGTTCATTATCGGGGCAGGCAATATGTTTCCGAGAATAACTCCCAGAAAAGTTCCGAGTGACCACCCGGTTGCCGAAAGCGACATAGCGCCGTATGAATAAACAGGGTCATATTCTCCGTTATATGCATAAGATATCGCAAAAACTTCATCCGTGATGCAATATCCCAAAAGCAATCTTTTGATTAATGATGTGTTTTTTTGCATTTTTTGGGAAAGCGAACACGACATCAGCATATATCTTATGTTAATAATAAGTTGCGTCAATGCCATTTCGATATATGTTGCTGACGTAGTTATAATTGATAACGCGGCAAATTCTCCTGCCGAAGTATTGTTTGTCAACGACATAATCGTTGATTCCAATGCATTCAACCCCGCTTTTTTTGCGGCAATGCCAAGAGTAAATGAAACAGCAAGATATCCCAACGCTATCGGAATTCCATCTTTCATTCCCTTAAAAAATATTTTTCTTTTTTTCATTGATTTTCCCCACAGATATAATCGCATTTTCAAATCATTTTCTGATTATGATTTTATATTTTATCACTTTTTTGTTTCTTGTTCAATCAGATTTCTGCAATACATTCACAAAGTTTTGCAAGTTCTTCCATCTTTAATTTTTCTGCTCTGACATTAGCATCAAGTCCTGCTTTTTCAATCGCTTTTATAACTTCTGACTTTTCAATTCCGAGACCTGAACTGATGCCGTTTGCAGCCGTTTTTCTTCTTTGAGAAAACGCAGCCTTCACCATTGA
>JAFOEP010000222.1 GCA_017380115.1 Clostridia bacterium
CACGCAAGCAGCTGCCGGTATGAGCTACTATGATCTTGCAGTCAAATTTGCTTCTGACGGCAAGGACAGTATCACCCAATTCAAAGCCGGTGATGTCAGCATCAGCAACAGTAGTCAATCTCTCATCGAAATTGCTTCTGAAATCAAAAAAGATTCCCTTAAACAGCTTTTACCTCTGCTTAAAGACGAAAACTTTTTTATCACTTTGGCGTAAGGAGGATTTTCTTGAATATTTCAATTAAAAACTTTGCCAAAAAATTTGGTAGGAGTGTCTTTTTGCAAGATGAAGAAGGATGGAACAGTGAAATTTTTCACTGTTTCATCCAGCCTCTCAGATACAAAAACAAAATGTATCTTGATGGCGTAAACACTGCAATCGGTTTCAACAGCGAAGGTCATTATCTTTACATAGGACCTCCTGAACACGATTTGACTGCTATTAAAGACTCGACAACATGGATAAATTGCTCAGACGAAAAATTTAAAATTGAAAGAGCTGAAAAAGTTTACAACGGTTCAGATGTTTTTTATGTCTGGGCTATTATTAAAAGAATAGTGGAGGTTGATTAATGAGTACAATAAGTGCGTTGCCTTCTTCAATTGTTAACTGGCTTAATATTCAGGAAAGTTTAAGCAACATTAAATTCCTGACGGAATATCCTCCCCAATATAAAGCCGTTCCTCTTAAAAAACCAATTGTTGCTGTCGGCATTAATAATGTCACAATTTCAGACCACTTCACTGAAAACAGCGAAGGCGTTCTGGAAAAAGATGAATATTGCAGAAGTGCAGATATTGAAATAAAACTGAGTATACACGTTCCTTTTTCCGACGGTGGTAATATGTGTCACGAGGTTTTTACTTCAGTTGTTGATTGTCTTACTTTTTCTTCTGATTTAAACATCACTCAATCAGCTTGTGAAAGTATTTCTTCTGACCGTGACACAGAAGCTCTTGTGATGAATGCTAAAATTAACATTCAATCCGATTTCTGTCCTGCAGAAGAAGTTGACAACAGCTTCCATTCATTTCTTGACAAAGAATTACTTTGTGGTTCTCATATCAGAAACGATGAAATTCACATCACTCAGGAAGAAAGGGAAACCTGGAATGGCAGAACGGTTAAAGGTCACTATTTCGGAGACGGAAAATCAACACAAACAATTAACCTTGGCTTTAAACCTGCTTTCCTTGCAGTATTCCCTTTTGGCGATTTCCCCGTTTTTTTAGATTCTGACTCAAATCTCGAAGTCAGCTTCGCTTTTATGGCCGGTAGCGAAAAATCTTATGGTCTTGACCCGATTGAAAACGGCTTCAGAGTTCTTAACGGCACTGCTCATTCATATAATAAAAACATCCCGTATCTGAATAAGTCAGGTGTCGTATATTCTTATTTCGCAATAAAGCCAATTTATTATTAAATATATAAATACATTATAAATGGATTATGAGGGTATACAACCGTATAATTTCTCATAATCCATTTTTTGTTTTTCAATTTTTTTACAACTAAATACAACAATCACTCTTTTATACTCTAAATTTGCATAATTTTCTAACAAAATACACAAATCGTGGTAAAGAGAAACAAATAATTTTTGAATAAAATACTCAAAAACAGTTGAAAATTTAATAAGGATTTGTTATTATATTATTAGAATTTTTTATGCAAAGGATGTGATGTTTTGTCTGAAAAAACCGGTTATGATGTTCCTGTTTTTCTCTTTCACCAGGGAAACAACGCTAAAACTTACGAGTTTTTAGGAGCTCACAGACTGGAAAGTGACACTTTTGTTTTCAGAACCTGGGCTCCTAATGCAAAAGAAATATTTGTTTGCGGAGATTTTAATTCCTGGAATGATACTTCATCTCCTATGAAAAGAATTAACGAAAACGGGATATGGGAATGTGTTATTGAAAATGTTCACATTTTTGATAATTATAAATTTAAAATTGTCGGCCAGAACAATGAAAGTCACCTGAAATGTGACCCTTATGCATTCCATTCGGAAACACGTCCCGGAACTGCTTCAAAAATATATGAAATTGATAGTTATTCCTGGAATGACAAAAGTTGGCTTGATAAACGCAAAAACAGTTCAATTTATACTTCTCCCGTCAATATTTACGAAGTGAATTTAGGTTCCTGGAAGCTCCAGAAAGACGGCAATGTTCTTTCATACAGAATTCTTGCAGATGAACTTGTGAATTATGTCAGAGAAATGAATTATACTCATATTGAGCTTATGCCCGTCACAGAGTTTCCGTTTGACGGCTCCTGGGGTTACCAGTCAACAGGATATTTTGCTCCGACTTCAAGATACGGTACTCCCGAAGATTTTATGTACTTTGTTGACAAGTGTCATCAAAGTGGTATCGGTGTAATTCTTGATTGGGTACCTGCTCACTTCCCGAAAGATGAGCACGGGCTTTATGAATTTGATTCTACTCCATGTTATGAATATTCTGACCCTAAAAAAGGTGAACATTATCAATGGGGTACAAAAGTTTTTGATTACGGCAAAAACGAAGTTCAGAGCTTTTTGATGTCAAGTGCCATGTTCTGGATTGAAAAATATCATATTGACGGTCTGAGAGTTGACGCCGTTGCTTCAATGCTCTATCTCGACTACGGCAGAGATGACGGTCAATGGATAGCAAACAAATATGGTTCAAACGAAAATCTTGAAGCTGTCGAGTTTTTGCGAAAGCTTAACACTAACATCTTCCGTGAACATCATGACGTTATGATGATAGCAGAAGAAAGCACTGCATGGCCTATGGTCACAAAACCCGCTTGCGACGGAGGTCTTGGTTTTAACTTTAAATGGAATATGGGTTGGATGAACGACTGTTTGAGATATTTTTCTCTTGACGGTCTTTCAAGAAAATATAATCATAACAACCTCACTTTTTCATTTTTTTATGCTTTTTCAGAAAATTTTGTTTTACCTATCTCCCACGATGAAGTTGTTCACGGAAAATGCTCCCTTATCAACAAAATGCCCGGGGAATACGAAGACAAATTTGCAGGTGTCCGTTCTTTCATCGGATATATGATGGCTCATCCCGGTAAAAAGCTTATGTTTATGGGACAGGAATTCGGACAATTTATTGAATGGAATTATACCCAGGAACTTGACTGGCTTCTTCTTGATTATGAAAAGCATCGTCAGCTCAAACATTATTTCAGTAAAATCAACGAATTCTATCAAAAGACTCCGGCATTATGGGAAAATGACTACGGTTGGGACGGCTTCTCCTGGATTTCAAGTGACGATTGCGACAATTCAATTATTGCTTTCAGAAGAATTGACAGCAAAAACCGTGAAATTATTGCAGTCTGCAATTTTACCAGCGTGTATCGTGAAAATTATCTTATCGGTGTCCCAAGAAACGGTACATATACCGTTGTTCTTAATTCCGATGACAAGGATTTTGGTGGACAAGGAACAGGCTCCAGAGATAAGATAAAATCAAAAAAATTGCCAATGCATGGATATAACTTTTCTATTAGTCTTGATTTGCCGGGTAACAGCGTGATTTATTTATCAGCACCACAAATCAGAAACAAAAAATTATCAACCAACAAGGAGGAACAATAATGGCTCGTAAAAAAGAGTGTATTGCAATGCTTCTTGCAGGCGGTCAAGGAAGCAGACTCGGTATCCTTACAAAGAATATCGCAAAACCTGCCGTTCCATACGGTGGAAAATACCGCATTATAGACTTTCCCCTTTCAAACTGTGTTAATTCAGGCATCGACACTGTTGGTGTTCTGACTCAGTATCAACCTCTTGAATTGAATGAATATATAGGAAACGGAGAACCGTGGGATCTCGACAGATCTAACGGTGGTGTTCATATCCTTTCTCCTTATCAACAAATTGAAGGTTCACAATGGTACAAGGGTACTGCCAACGCTATTTACCAGAACATCAATTTTATTGACAGATATGACCCTGAATATGTTGTTGTCCTTTCAGGTGACCATATATATAAAATGGATTACAACAAAATGCTTCAATTCCATAAAGAGAAAAACGCTGCGTGTACAATAGCTATGCTTGAAGTGCCATGGGAAGAAGCATCAAGATTTGGTCTTATGTTCGTTGATGATGACGGCAAGATTACTGATTTTGAAGAAAAACCTAAAAACCCGAAAAGCAACAAGGCTTCTATGGGCGTTTATATGTTCACTTGGAAAATTCTCAGAAAATATCTTCTTGAAGATGAAGCCAGAGAAGATTCCTCAAACGACTTTGGTAAAGATGTAATTCCGGCAATGCACTCCGCAAAAGAAAGACTTTTTGCTTTTGCGTTTGACGGATACTGGAAAGATGTAGGAACTATTGACAGCCTTTGGGAATCAAACCTTGACCTGCTCAACCCAAAAGTTGACCTCGATCTCAACGACAACAACTGGAAAATTTATTCAAGAAACCTTGCTTCTCCTCCTCATTATATTTCTCCCGATGCATCAGTTCAGAATTCTCTTGTTGCGGAAGGTTGTGTTATTGAAGGTAATGTTGAATTTTCTATCCTTTTTGCTGACGTTACAATCGAAAAAGGTGCAAAAGTTGAATATTCAATTGTTATGCCCGGAACAACAATCAAAGCAGGTGCAACAGTACAGTATTCAATCTTAGCAGAAAATTCACTGATTGAAGAAAATGCTTATATCGGTGAAAAGCCTGAAAATATGGATAACCTTGACGATTGGGGCGTTGCAGTTGTTGGCGCCAACATTAACGTCAAAGAAAACGCAAAAGTTCTGCCTAAAGAACAAGTCGCAGAAGATAAGGAGGTAAAATAAGATGAGAGCCAATAAAATTATCGGTATTATTTATTCAAACATATACGATTATGCTCTGAGCGAACTCACTACTCTTCGTGCTATGAGTTCTGTTCCATTCTGTTCAAGATACAGATTTGTTGATTTTCCTCTTTCAAATTTTGTCAACTGTGGTATTTCAAAAGTTGGTATCATTACAAAAAGCAACTATCAATCATTAATGGACCACGTTGGCACCGGAAAAGCATGGGACCTTTCCAGAAAAAGAGAAGGTCTTTACATTCTCCCTCCTTTCTCTGAAAGTCAATCAACAGAAAACAGAGGAAGAATGGAAGGTCTTGCAGGAATCAAAAATTTCCTTGCAAATTCCAAAGAAGAATATGTTCTTTTTTCTGACTGTAACGTAATTTGTAATTACGATTTGAAAAAGCTTATCAATTTCCACGCAAAAAAGAACTCCGATATTACAATTATATACAAGCACGGTATTGTGCCTAACCTTCACAACATTATGTTGTTTGACCACGATGATGACGGCAAAATCAATAAAATCACAATTGCTGAAAAGAATCACGGTGTGGGCGACTTCTCAACTAATATTATTCTCATGAGAAAATCTCTTCTTGAAAGATTACTCAATGAAGCTATCAGCCTTAACCTCAAATCATTCACCCTTGACATTATTCAGGCAAACCTTGACAAGCTCAATATGTATACTCTTGAATGTGACGGTTTCTTCGAAACAGTTGACAGCCTTCAAAGTTATTTCAATATCAGCATGAAATTGCTTGAACCTGAAAATATGAAAATTCTTTTCAACAAGGAAAGACCTATTTACACAAAAGACCGTGACGATATGCCTGCAATTTATGGTCTGGGCTCAAATGTACACAATTCTCTCATCGCTGACGGTTGTGTCATTGACGGCACTGTTGAAAATTCTATTGTTTTCCGCGGTGCAAGAATTGCAAAAGGTGCTCACATTAAAAATTGCATCATTATGCAGGACTCTTATATCAGCGAAAACGTTAAACTTGATTGTGTTATCGCTGACAAAAATGTTGTTGTCAAACCTAACAATGTTCTTGCAGGTGCTATGACATATCCTGTTTTCATCGGTAAAGGTATAACAATCTGATTTGTAAACAATTATTGCGGAAAGGAATAAATATTATGAAAGTATTATTTGCTTCAAGTGAAGCTGTTCCATATATGGCAAGTGGTGGCCTCGGTGATGTTGCGGGTGCTTTACCAAAAGCTCTGAGAAGACGTCTTATCGGTTGCCGTGTCGTAATGCCGATGTACTCCTCTATAAAAGAAGAACTTCGTAACGAAATGAAATTTATTACAAGTTTTTCTGTCCCTGTCGCATGGAGAAGACAATATTGCGGAGTTTTCGAAGCAAAGCACAATGGTGTTATTTATTATTTGATTGACAATCAATATTATTTTAAACGTGACGGTATCTACGGTTTTTATGATGACGCCGAAAGATTTGCTTTCTTTTCAAGAGCCATTCTTGAACTTATTCAATATATTGACTGGAAGCCGGATGTTATCCATTGTAACGATTGGCAAACTGCATTGACTCCTGTTTTTTACAGCAAACTTTATGCCAATTCTCCCGGTTACGAAAACATTAAAACTGTGTTTACAATTCATAACATTCAATATCAGGGACAATACGGAAAAGAAATACTTGAAGATGTTATCGGTATTCCTCAATCAGAAAAAAGTGTTCTTGAATATGACGGAGACATCAATTTTATTAAAGGTGCTATTGAATGTGCAAATGTTGTCACAACAGTCAGCCCGACTTATTCTCAGGAGATTCTTGACCCTTGGTACAGCCATGGGCTTGATACTATACTCAAAGAGAGAAGCTGGAAACTCAGAGGTATTCTTAACGGTATTGACACCGTCAGCTACGACCCTGAAACAGACAAAGACATTTTTGCAAACTATAACAGCGAAGATTTTTCAAACAAAGAAATCAACAAGACCAAGCTTCAGGAATTGTTTGAACTTCCTGTCAACAAAGATATTCCTGTTATCGGTATCGTTTCAAGACTTGTTGCTCACAAAGGTTTTGATTTAATTAAAGCAGTTTTTGACGAACTGATTTCTAACGATAATGTTCAAATTTGCGTTCTGGGTTCAGGTGAATGGCAATATGAAACATATTTCAAAGAGCTTAAAGACAGATTCCCTGACAAAGTAGGTCTCAGACTCGGTTTTGTTCCTGACCTTGCAAGAAAAATTTATGCAGGTTCTGACATATTCCTTATGCCATCAAAAAGTGAACCTTGCGGCCTTTCTCAGATGGTTGCGCTCAGATACGGTTCAATCCCAATTGTTCGTGAAACGGGTGGTTTGAAAGATACTGTTCACGATAGTGGCGACAATATGGGTAACGGCTTTACCTTCAGTAGTTATAATGCACACGATATGCTTGGCGCAATCAGACGCGCGCTTGATGGTTACAGAAACAAAGACGGTTGGAATATACTCATTAAAAGAGCTATGGAATGCGACAACCGTTGGGAAAAATCAGCCGGAGATTATATCAAGCTTTATAATGAATTGGTTAAAAATAAATAATTAAAAAAACAATTGCCCGATGTTTAAGCGCCGAGCGTTGGCAATGTCGGGCAATTTATTTGATTGGAACAGCATATATTTTTATTTTAAAAATTTTAAACCTTTTTTTAAATATTTAAAATTTGGTATTGACTTTTGAATATATTTATAGTAAAATATCAAGGTGATTGAAAAAGCACATGGACCATTAGCTCAGTTGGTTAGAGCAACCGGCTCATAACCGGTTGGTCCGGGGTTCGAGTCCCTGATGGTCCACCAAATTTATAGGGGTATAGCTCAGTTGGTAGAGCAGCGGTCTCCAAAACCGCGTGCCGAGGGTTCAAGTCCTTCTGCCCCTGCCAAAGAAAAGTCCGAAAAACCTTGATTTTACAAGGGTTTCGGGCTTTTTTCATACATAAAATCAATTTTGCTAAAATCGCAATTTACCGTAAAATATCGTACATTTTCGAGTGCTATGTGC
>JAFOEP010000223.1 GCA_017380115.1 Clostridia bacterium
AATAAAACATTATAGCACACCCTTTTTGCATAATTATATGGGTTATTATAGCAGAATTTTTACATTATTTCAATACCTAAAACGAAAAAAAAGTAAATTTTGTACAAAAAAAAATAAATTTAGAATTATAATTGATAATATATGATTGACAATACAATTAATATTATATATAATTTAAATTATAACAAAACCATTTAGGGAGGTAAAAATAAATGGCGTTTATAAGAAACAAAGAAGAAGAAAGGACAGGATATCAAATCGGTGAATTCCCACCCGACAGTGTAGACAATCATTGTGACTTTGCAATGGTATACAGACTTGATCCTACAACATTGGAAAGAATTAAAATATATAAAGATAAAGGTTATATTGTTCATCTCATGGTTGGTATTTCATGGGGGCGTTATCTTGATTATCTTGAAGGAGAATGGGACGGACGTGAACATTGGGATGAAGGTCAGACTGACCGTTATGGTAATATGATTTTACATAATCCGAAAGTTCCATATATGTGCCCTACTGTTTCTTTTTCAAACTATCTTTCAGAAAAATTAAAAATTGCTGTAGATGCAGGTGTTGAAGCAATTCACGTTGAAGAACCTGAATTCTGGGACAGAGCTGGTTACTCCGAAGCTTTCAAAAGAGAATATAAAACATATTATCGTGAAGATTGGGTACCACCTCATGAAAGTGTTGACGCTAAATATAAATGCTCAAAACTTAAAGCATATCTTTTTACAAGAACAATCGACAGATTGTCAGCATCACTCAAAGAATATGCATGGGTAAAATATAACAGAGAACTCAGATTTTATGTTCCTACTCACAGCCTTCTGAACTATACTCAGTGGAAAATCGTCAGCCCTGAAGGAAAACTTTCAGACATACCTTGTGTTGACGGATGTATTGCTCAAGTTTGGTCAGAAACAGCAAGAGAAAAAACTTGGTTTGACGGTGAGTTGAAAGAACGTACTTTTGAATGTGCATATCTTGAATATGGTGTAATGCAGGAACTTGTTAAAGGTACAGGAAGAAAAATGTGGTTCTTACATGACCCAATCGGAGATAATCCTAATAATGACTGGAACGACTATAGAAGAAACTATCTCTGCACTGTTGCAGCATCTTTAATGCATCCGAAAGTTAATACATACGAATTCTGCCCGTGGCCTAACAGAGTTTTTGAATGTGAATATCCTCAGGGTTCACCTAATGCTGAGCGTATTCCACCTGAATATGCAACTTTGCTTAATAACAACTTTAATACACTCGGTACACTTGAACTTGGTGAAAGTGATGGATTAAGAGTTGGTGTCTTAACAGGCGACTGCCAACTTTATCAAAGAGAATATCCTGATTGTGAATTTTCTGAAAAGAAAGAAGAACAAGTTGGTACTGTTATTACTGAGTCTGTAAGTTTTGTAGATGAAGTAAAAGAAAAAATCTTTAATGCAGAAACTCCTGACAAAGAAACACTTCTTAAATATATGCAGTCTTCTGCATTCCCTGGATTCTTTTCTCTTGCACTTCCCCTTTTAAAATATGGTTTACCTGTCCGTCCGGTACTTCTTGACAATGCAAGAAGATATACAGGTTATCTTAATGACTATGATGTTCTTGTGCTCAGCTATGAATTTATGAAACCTGATTATCCGGACATAAACAACACCTTAGCAGAATGGGTAAAACAAGGTGGTACACTTATTTACGTTGGTGATGGTAAAGACCCATTCAATGATATCAACAGCTGGTGGACAGGAAAATACAAAAATCCTTCTGAACATCTTTTTGAAATGCTTGGTATCCAACCAAAAGAAAATAAAGAAATTTTCAAATGTCTTAAAGGTACAGTTGGTGTGTTAAACGCAAATCCTTGCGTATTCTCATATTCAAAAGATAACGCACAGACTCTTCGTGATTTCTTCCTTGAAGTAATCGGCGACAAGAAGAATATGGTTGAATTCAAAAATAATATTGTTGTTAAACGTGATAATTATATTGTAGCAGCAGTTATGGACGAAAGCATCAATGATGAGCCAATTGAATTTAACGGCTTGTTTGTTGATATGTTCTCACCATCATTTGATATAGTTGAAAAGAAAACATTATATCCAAACGATAAATGTATGCTTCTTGATTTAAGTCAAATTAAAGATGAACTTGCAATTCTTGGTACATCAGTAAGATTTTACAGTCTTGAAAACAATGACAACACAATCACAGCTGATTTTTATGGTGCTTCTGACTTTAAAGCATATATCAGATTGCTTGTACCTTTTGAAATCAAAGAAGCTTATATTGACGATGAAAAAGTTGATTTTGAATATGATGCAAAAAGCAAAACTGTTCTCTTATCTTTTGAATCGTTTGCAAAACATAGAAAACTTAAATTGAAATAAGGTGATATAAAATGTTTGCAAAAATAGTTTCATCATTTATTTTGATAGTTCAGGCATTGACTTCTTCTTTTTTGCAAGGCAATTATAGTCTTACTGATATCAACAATCAGATCAACGCTTACAAAAACAAAGACGAAATAATTAACACTAAATACGTTGGAAAAGTAAGTGAATACAATTGGAGTGAAAAAGACGAGTTTGATATCAATGATACAGTAATTGTAAAAAAAGAAAAAAATAAGGATTTTGTTATATTAAGTATTTCTGATATACACTTTGCTGACTTTGATATTGTCAGAAATTTCCAAACATGTTTGGCTGTCAGAACCATAAAGAATCTCGTAAAAAATGTCAAACCAGATTTAATTTTTGTTTTAGGAGATAATGTTTGTACCGAATCAACAGTTTTGTCAGTTCAAAGATTTACCGATTTAATGGACAGCTTTAATATTCCTTGGGCGCCTGTTTTTGGCAATCACGATGATGAAGGAAACTGTGATTTGAACTATCTTGCAGATGTAATGATGACTTCACCTAATTGCCTGCTTCAAAAAGGTGACCCTGAAATGGGCGTAGGAAACTATATCATTAATATTGCAGAAGAAACAGACGGTGATAAATTAAACATTGTTGAATCATTTATTATGATGTATACCCGACGTTCAAGTGTTAATGAAAAACAAATTTCATGGTATAAATGGGTAACTGATTCAATTAATGCTTATACAAATTTTGGTTCAGAAATTTCTCTTGTAGAACATATTCCAATCCCAGAATTTGACTACGCAATCCAAAACTCAAAAGTATGTGAAAAGACCGGAAAAATTCTTTATGATGAAAACGCTTACGGTCAATATCACGAAACTGTTGCTTGCGAAAGAGATATAAGCGGAAATCCAATTCAAAGAGGATTCTTTGATGTTATTAAAGAAAGCAAAACTACTAAATATGTTTTCGTAGGTCATGACCATCTTAACGACTATTCTGTTCTTTATAACGGTGTAAGACTTACTTATAACACAAAGGTTGGTTTCAGTTCAGGTGCTAACTTTGGCCAGGATGGCGGAACTGTTATAACATTGAACGAAAATGGAGTTAAGTCTATAACTCAAAAATCACACATGCTTTTGTATGATTTTGATTCATACACAATTAATACACAATGAGTTAATAAACAAAACAACTGCAAAAGCAATCAAGCTTTTGCAGTTGTTTTTTAGTTACATAAAAAGTAACTACCTACCTTATTTTTGGTAGGTAGTTTTTAATTATTTCTTCATTTTTATAGATTCTTTTGCTTTTATTGCAATATTTTCAGCATTGAGACCGTACAAATCCAAAAGCTCTTTTGCAGGTCCTGACTGACCGAATTCATCATAAACGCCTAATTTAACAACAGGAACAGGGATTGTTTCAGTAATAACTTCACTTACTGCTCCACCTAAACCACCAATAACACTATGTTCTTCAGCGGTAACAATACAACCTGTCTTTTCTGCTGCCTTAATAATGATATCCTTATCAATCGGTTTAATTGTATGAATATTTACAACAGCAGCATTAATTCCTTCTTTTTCAAGAATTTCAGAAGCAATAATAGCTTCATTTACCATAAGACCTGTTGCAATAATCGTAACGTCTGTACCCTCTTTTATCTGAACGCCTTTTCCAAGTTCAAACTTATAATTTTCATCAAATATTCTTGGAGTTGCAAGTCTTCCGAATCTCAAATATACAGGTCCGTCAATTTCTGCTGCTGCAAAAACAGCTTCACGAGTTTCTATATCATCAGCAGGATTAATAATTGTCATTCCTGGAATTGTTCTCATCAATGCGATATCTTCACAGCACTGATGACTTGCTCCGTCTTCACCAACAGAAATGCCTGCGTGAGTTGCACCTATTTTAACATTAAGATGAGTATATCCAATAGAGTTTCTTATTTGTTCAAACGCTCTGCCAGCTGCAAACATTGCAAAGGAACTTGCGAAAACAGTAAATCCTTCTGTTGCAAGACCAGCTGCTATACCCATCATATTACTTTCAGCAATTCCTGTGTCAAAAAATCTGTCAGGAAATTCATTTTTAAATGAACCTGTTTTAGTTGCAGCAGCAAGGTCTGCGTCTAGAACTATTACTTTATCACTTTTTTTGCCAAGTTCCAAAAGTGCGGAACCATAAGCTTCTCGAGTCGCCTTTTTAACTATTTCACTCATAATTATGCCTCCAATTCCGCTTTTGTTTTTTTCAATTCTTCTATAGCAATTTTATATTGCTCTTCATTCGGTGCTGAACCGTGCCAATTGCATTCATTTTCCATAAATGATACGCCTTTGCCTTTTATTGTCTTTGCGATTATGGCTGTAGGAGCATTTTTGAAGTTTCTTGCATTGTTAAGTGCTTCTTCAATTTCATCAAATGAATTTCCGTCTATTTCAATAACATTCCAGCCAAAAGCCTTAAACTTTTCAGGAATAGGATAAGGTGAGTTTACTTCTTCAAGTGTTCCGTCAATCTGAAGATTATTGTTATCAATAAATGCAACAAGGTTATCAAGTTTTTTCGCGCTTGCATACATAGCTGCTTCCCAAACTTGTCCTTCTTCAATTTCACCGTCACCTAAGATTGTATAAACTCTGAAATCTTTTTTTGAAATTTTAGCACCCAATGCCATTCCTACTGCTGTTGATATTCCCTGTCCAAGTGAACCTGTGCTCATATCAACACCGGGTGTTTTATGCATACTTGGATGTCCCTGAAGAAAAGATCCTACTTTTCTAAGTGTTTTTAATTCTTCAACTGAAAAGAATCCTCTGTGTGCAAGAGCTGAATATAATGCGGGTGCGGTGTGACCCTTTGAAAGAACAAACCTATCACGATCCGATTTTGTTGGATTAAGTGGATCAACGTTTAATTCTTCAAAATAAAGGTAAGTAATGATTTCTGCGATAGATAATGATCCACCGGGATGACCTGATTTCGCATTAAAAACACCTTCAATTATCCCCATTCTTATATCACATGCGATAATCTCCAATTCCCTTTTTTCGTTTGTCTCCAAAAAAAGACACCTCCAGATTTTTTATTTAATTCTATTTAAAAAGCTTTGGAAATAGTCAGGTAATTCACTGACTATTTCAATATATTCATTTGAAACAGGATGTCTGAATCCAATCAAGCCGGCATGTAGACATTGACCGTTCAGTTCTTTTATAACATTTTTAGGCCCATATACGTCGTCTCCTGCCACAGGATGACCGATATGTTTCATATGTACCCTGATTTGATGAGTTCTCCCCGTTTCAAGTTTCAGTTTGATAAAAGAAAACTTATCATATTCTTCTAAAACTTCATAATGCGTAACTGCATTTTTACTATTTTTTGTGGTAACACACATTTGAAGTCGATTGTTAGGATTTCTTCCTATTGGCGCATTAATAGTGCCTTTATGTTCTTTTAAATGACCATATACCACACTGTAATATTCACGACTGAAAGAATGAGAACTGATTTGTTCCGAAAGAGATATATGAGATAAATCATTTTTCGCAACAACTAACAATCCACTTGTGTTTTTGTCAATTCTGTGGACAATTCCCGGTCGTAAAACACCGTTAATTCCCGACAATGTACCTTTGCAATGATAAAGCAAAGCATTCACAAGAGTTGAATCAAAATTACCTGTAGCCGGATGAACAACCATACCTTTTGGTTTATTTACAACTAAAAGACAGTTGTCCTCATATCTGATATCAAGAGGAATATTTTGGGCAACTGCTTCAAGTTCCTGTGGTTTTACCGATGAAACAACTACTTTGTCCCCTGCTTTTACTTTGTAGCTTTTATTAATTGTCTTTGAATTGACTAATACTTTTTCTTGTTCAAGAATCTTTTGAATAAATGAACGTGAAACATCCGTTCTTACTTCGGAAATAACTTTGTCTATTCGCTGTCCTTCATATTTTTCGTCAACAACAAATATTATTGCATCAATCATTTTTTTCACTTTTTCTTTTTTTAATTTTTTCTTCAAAAAGAATATAAAACAATGCCATAAAACAACCGACTGTTATTAAACAATCTGCGAAATTAAAAACAGCAAAATCAACAAACAATACGTTTATATAATCTATAACATAACCGCAAAAAAACTTGTCGCCTCTGAACATTCTGTCAAGAAGATTGCTCAATCCACCAGATACAACAAGAACCAAGCAAACAGATAAAAACTTATCTTTAATTTTACCTGAAAAAAGAGCAATTAAACAAGCAATAATCATAATTGAAGTTATAACAGACAATAAAAAAGTATTGTTGCTCAAAGAGCCAAATGCAGCACCGGTATTTTCAACATATTTCCATTCAAGTATTC
>JAFOEP010000224.1 GCA_017380115.1 Clostridia bacterium
AAATTTATAGAATATATGAAGGCAGTAAAAAACAAGAGTTATTATAAGACGGGCGTAGAAGTCAGCGCCGATGACAAAATTCTGACTCTTATCACTTGTGATCGTCTCAATTGGAAAGAAGGAAGATTGGTAATTGTAGCCAAAAAAATATAACTGCTTGATAAAAACAGGGGGTAGCGATCGTGCAAATAAAATATATTTCATATATTCAAAACAATTGGATTTCTGCAAATGAAGTATACGAGAAAATTATTGATGCCGTTTCAGCTGTAACATTAACAAATGAAAAGGGCTTTGAGTTTTGCAAAGAACAAAGCGAAATGCTGAGGTTACTTCAGGAAGGATTTGATTGCGCAGATATAGTTGTTCTGGCAACAGATGTTTCTGAATTTATCCGTATAAAAAGTGTGATTTTTAAAGCTATGGGAATAAGATGTGTGAAGAGCAAGGATATTATTTCCCGAATCAGCACAGAAAACAGTATTGCAAACCTGAAAGAAAAACAAATAATTTCTCAGTCTGCAATTCCTGTCAATTCGGAATTGTTTTTAACTTATGACGGATTGTTTTCAGGCTTCGGACTTAAATCAAATAATCAGTTGTTCATTTATTTGCCTGTTGACGAAGAAAGAGTGGATGATGACTTGCTTAGTGAAGTCAGAAAATTTGTTGAGGTTAACGCTTCAGAACAGGAAACAAAAGATGAGGAGCGACAAGAGGAAGAAAATACATACATTTCTGTATCAGAAAAGTTTGAAGATATTAATTCTTCTTCTCTCGATGATGAACCGGAAGAGGAAGAAGATGATGATATTCCTGTTGAGTATGTAAAAATAAACATAGAGGACAGTCAGGAAATCTTCTTTGGAAATGAATTGGATGAAGATGTTGAAGAAAGTTGGCATGAAAAAAATGCTGATATTATAGCTCAGACATTTACAAATCTTTCTTTCAAAAATCTGAAGGTTGGCTTTGGAATACAGAAAAATAATGATTTGTTGCAAGAATATTTTCTTTCAAAAATCGTCTTCAGAAACAATGAACTTTTTGACCTCGTAGAAGTTGAAGATTTCAGCGACACGACTGATCATTCATTGATCAAGCAGGAGCTTTCCTCTTGCGCAAAAGACGCTATGAAGAAAGCAGAAGCAAAAATCGGAATGGCTGTTTCATATGTTTATCAGGATGAAAACGGCAAGGATTTTGTTTATACTGCTATGTGCGACAGCAGAAAAACAAACATATATAAAATACATATGTTGCCGGAAGAAAGCAACATTGAGCTTGTTACTTCAGGTATCAACAATTTGTTTGAAGAGCTTAACAAACGAGTGGTTGAATACAACGAAAAAATTATTCAGAAAATGAATGATGAAAAGGAAAACAGCAAGAAAAATAAAAAAAGCAAGGGCAAAACCGTTGCGAAAATTATAATCTGGTTAATTGTTCTTTTGGTTGTTGCAGCTGCGGCAGCTTTTGCTGTAAAGTCATATTTTGACAATGGCGCAATGGTGTTTGATATAATAGAAAAAATCAAAACATTTTTTGCAGACCTATTTTAAAAGGAGCTTCTGAATGGGTAAACTGTATAAAGCATATTGCAGAGTGTATCAAAACATTTTTAAAATTGCTATGAACTTTTTACCGTGGAATGAACCCAAAGTTTTTTCCGGGGAAGACAGCGTATTTAAAATAGCTGATATTTTAAAAAATGAAAATATAAAAAATGTTCTTCTTGTGACTGATAATGGCCTGAAAAATATTGGTCTGGCTGATGAGCTGATAAAAGTGCTTGAAGACAACTCAATAAAATGCACAGTTTTTACCGACGTTCAGCAAAACCCATCCATTGACAACGTTGAAAACGCAAAGAAAGTTTATCTTGAAAATGGTTGTTGTGCGATTATTGCATTTGGTGGTGGTTCTCCCATAGATTGTGCAAAGGGAGCAGGTGCAAGAATTTCAAATCCCGGTAAAACTATCTCTCAGATGAGAGGTCAGATTAAGGTCCGAAAACCATTGCCGTTGTTTATTGCAGTACCCACAACAGCAGGAACGGGTTCTGAAACGACGGTTGCAACGGTTATTACAGATACAAAAACTCACGAAAAATATGCCGTCAACGACCCTAAGCTGAGACCCGATTATGCAATACTTGACCCGAAACTGACAGTGGGATTACCTGCCCATATAACTTCAACGACAGGGATTGACGCGTTGACTCATGCAGTAGAGGCTTATATCGGAAAAAGCAACACAAAAGACACAAAACGAAGCGCTGAAAAAGCAGTCAGACTGATTTTTGAAAATCTTGAAAGAGCATATAATGAACCGAAGAATATACAATCAAGAAAAAATATGCTTGAAGCTTCGTACCACGCAGGACTTGCTTTTACGAGAGCTTATGTAGGATATGTTCACGCAATTGCACATCAGCTCGGAGGACTTTATTCAACACCTCACGGACTCGCAAACGCTGTCATTCTGCCGTATGTTCTTGAGTGGTTTGGCGAAAATGTTTATGAAAAATTATCTGAGCTTTCAAAATGTGCAGGAATATCTGACCCTGACAAAAGCGACAAAGAAAACGCACTTTTATTTATTCAGGCAATTAAAAATCTGAATGAAAAGTTTTCGATACCCGACAAATTTGATTTTATCAGAGAAGAAGATATTCCGACTATTGTCAAGAGAGCATTAAAAGAAGCAAATCCTCTTTATCCTGTTCCAAAAATTATGGATGAAAAAGATTGCGAAGAAGTTGTCAGAAAAATTATGAAATAAATTTATGAAAATAAAACAAATCACCCGACATTGTGAACTGCCCCAAATTGTACGGACAGCACAAAAAACACCCCCCTATGGTGTTAAATATTAAATTTTAAGCAACATACTGACTTCGTTTTTCTTGCGGAGTCAGTTTTGTTTTTAATTGA
>JAFOEP010000225.1 GCA_017380115.1 Clostridia bacterium
CCTTGAAAATATCGAACACGCTGTCAAGATTTTTGTAGTATGTTATGTCTTTTTCCTTTAACTTTTTGCATCCGTCAAACTGTGAGATAATACCATCAGCTTCAGGAGCAGGCAAATAAAGATTATCTATATAAAGATTATCTTTCTCATCAACCGCATATTCGCTGACCTCAACTGCTACACCATCATTTTTGAGTTTCATTACTCGATCTTTAAGATGAGCGCGGATTTCATCATAGCTGTTATAAAAATATTCGCTGTATGCGTAGCTATCTTCAACATCGGGTTGACGGGCACCAAGAAGTACAAGGTGTGGACCAACCAACGTTGCTAAAGCAACAATAACTAAAATCACACATAGTGCCGATAATAATCTTTTTTTGAGTTTCTCTTTTTTCATATTGCGACTCCTATATATTTTACTTGTCAGGCCAATTATACCATATAATCAAAGCGATTTCCATAGTGTGAGTTATATTTAAAAGCATATTGCTAAAACAAAAACAGTGATACCGAATGGTATCACTGTTTTTATGGTCGGAGTGAAGAGACTTGAACTCCCGACATCCTCACTTCGTGCCTCTTGCGGTGCCCAAAATTTCTTTTGCTCGTTTGCTCACTCGCAGAAATTTTGACCGCTGCGCCAACAAACGCTCCCTGCATCGTCCGCAGGACGCGGTCGCGTGTGTTGCCCAAAGCAGGAAACCTGCTTTGTGAGCAGTAAGTGGAAAGATTAAGTTTATTCGTTACAAAAAATAAAAAGAACAATACCGAATGGTATTGTTCTTTTTATGGTCGGAGTGAAGAGACTTGAACTCCCGACATCCTGCTCCCAAATAACGCAATATGTTGTCCGTTGAGTGCTAACCACTACATATTGTGTTATTTTGTACGCTGAACCCTGTTATATAGTCCTATAATTACGATATTTTCATACACTACAGCAAAAATTATGGAATACCATGTGGTCAAAACAGTGTATACATTGCTACACTTTTCGGATTAATATTTTAATATTAATAAAGTTGAAGAGAGAAAAATTGCAACAATGTATACATTGATATATTAACACAAGTTGAAATAACAATCAAGAGTTTAAAAACAACTAAAAAACAGAGAAATATTTTTATTTTGATAATTATTTTTCAAAAACTCTATATTCGTTTTCAAATTATTATTATCAGAATCCAAATCATATTTTTTGTAATCCCAAATTACAGTATCACCATTAGGAAGACTACATTTAATTTCTGTTTCACCATTTTCATTAAGCATATCAAAATACTTTTGGAACTCTTCAGAAGTAGCATAAGGAAATATTCCTTTGCCCTTTCCGTAGATGATTTTAGGATAATATTTAGATTTCCAAGGTGGCAGTATTTTACAATCGTCAACCTGTAAATCAAAAACATATGTACCATTACAGTTACAAATTATTTGGAATTTTGAGCCAATGCTTATTCCGCTTTTCTTTAATGGTAGACTACTTAAAGTTTTTATTTTGGGATTTGAAAAATTGATTTTTTTTGTACAACAGTTGCATTTTGAAAAGGTCTTTTCTGAAATCATATCAAATGATGAAAGAATGATAAAGTAAAGCTCTTCTAAAGTGCAGTCACTTGAAACATCAACTTCACGATAAAAATAATCATTGTAACCCTGTAAGAGAATCAAAAATTTATAAACTTTTTTTATCATATCAATACCACTCCAGAACTGAACTTATTGTAAGAATAAGTTATAGTTTTAGTTTTCAAAAATCAACACCTTTTGCAAAAGTGTAGCGATTTTTTGCAAAATCGTTGTTTCAGATGGTTTTTTCTTTTAATATGTAAAGAATTTTTATCACATAAATCAAAGAAAGACTCCTAACTGTTCAAATAAGAAATGTTAGGAGTCTTTTTTCATATTTGGCTATTTTTACGCCTTGTTTTTTTGGTGTTTAATAGTGCTAACCGTCTGTACTGTTCATCCGACAGACAATTATATTTCATTAATTTTACTTGATAAGCCAACCAATTCCCCAATGGTTTGTCTAAATATACCTCACCTGCTTGTGGTGTTTTATTATTTGTTTGCACATACTTAGAGAAAAGAGAGTACATCTCCTCCCAATATATTTCTAATGGATCTTCAGAATAACCATTTTTAGAAAGAAGAGCTTGATATCGTTGTTGTAAATACTCTCTATCTTTTTTCAAATATGGCATTTGAGATGACACCCATTGACCGAGATTAACTCTTTTGAATTTCTCATTTTTTTCAGGACCACAACCGTTTATTTGTACATACTCTATATAAAGAAGACATGCCTTGTCCCATTTTACTTTGTTCTCTCCTTCTGAGATTTTTATCTCAACTTTAGGTTCTCTTGGTTGTATGTTTTCGTGTAATTGCTCTAACAGACTGATTTGTTCATTAGATAACCAGTTATATTTTTTCAGCTTGTTTTGATAAATAAACCAATTGCCGAGTGGTTTTCCCCAGTACTGCTCATTACGTATTGGCATTCTATTATAAGCTTTTATAAATCTAAGACATAAACTATACATCTTTTCCCAATAGACTTCCAAAGGGTCTTTGGAATAATTATTTTTGGAAAGAAAAGATTTATATTGTAACAGAAGAAGATCTTTTTCTGTTTCTGCACGGTGTCTTTGAGTCTTTACCCACAAACCAAGACACACATCTTTATATTTTTCATTAGCATGCGGTCCTCTACCATATTTTTGTATGTATTCAATATAAAGACTACAAGCATGATCCCATTGAATTTCTTTTAAATCAACAAATAGATCTACACCGGCACTTTGAAGCAGATTCTGTCTTTTAGGTGATAGTTTGCCTCTTCTTGTTAGTGATCTTTGGTCTTTAATCCATTTGCCAAGATTTTCGTCATGATAAATCTCGTTGTATTTCGGTTCACGCAGGTATTCTTTTTTGAATGCCAAATATAGCTTAATCATTTTGTTTGCTTTGGTTTCTAACCCACAGGCTTCTATACCAGCATTGCCGAGGACTTCTTTTCTGATTTTAGGCCAAGCATTATGTCCGTCAGCACGGCGCTGACCGGAAACCCACTTACCAAGATTTTCACCTTCATAAATTTCATTAGGTTCAGGTTCTCTATTGAATTTTTCTTTAAACTCAGTATAAAGCGAATACATTTTCAACCAACGAAGCTCATGTTTACTTCGGGTAGTTGTCTGATTTCCTTGATTCATAACAAAACACCTTCCGTATATATATGACATAAAATGCAAATTATTTCATCTAATTTTTGATTGTTTACAAAAAGTTCATAAATTGAATTGGATTTTTAAAACAATGATAATGTGTGATTTTTTAATTCGAAATCAAAATAGAGGAGATTTCGTTTGAAAGTACAATGAATGGTATTAGCTACAGTTGAAAAAAAGAAATATTTATACTATAATATAACTTGTATTATTGCAATTAATTTGTTGGGGGTATAGATATGATTACAGGTGAATTAAAATCGAAAATTGATAAAATCTGGGATACAATATGGACAGCAGGTATTTCCTCTCCCACAACTGTACTTGAACAAATTACATATTTGATGTTCATGAAACTTCTTGATGATAATGAAATCAAAAGAGAAGGTAATGCGGCAGCTCTTGGTTTTCCATATAAAAGCAAGATTTTTAAAGATGGTGATTTTACTCCTGACGAAGGGAACACAAGTATCGCTTATAGTGAGCTTCGTTGGAAAAAGTTTCATAATTCAGAACCAAATGTGATGTTTGATACAGTAAGAAATTTTGTTTTTCCCTTTATTAAAACAGTAAATGGTGAAGGTAAGGATACAGCTTTTTCTCGATTTATGAATGATGCCGTTTTCCTTATCCCAACACCAAAAGTTCTTGCGGTTTGTGTTGATACACTAAACGAAATTGATATGAGTAATAAGGACATTATGGGTGATGTTTATGAATATTGTCTTGGCCTTATGTCTTCTGCAGGTGCGTTAGGTCAGTTTAGAACACCTCGTCATATTGTTGATATGATGGTTGAACTTGTGTGTCCTAAAACGAATGATAAAATTCTTGATCCTGCAATGGGTAGTGCAGGTTTCCTTTTAGGTAGTGCAAAATATCTTCAAAAGAATAATGCAACTGAACTTATGCGTAAAGATGTTGCAGAACATTATAACAAAACAATGTTCAATGGTTTTGATACCGACCCAACGATGCTTCGTATAGGTGCAATGAATATGCTTCTTCACGGTGTTGAAGAGCCTAACATTGACAGACAGGACTCACTCTCTGATGATAATACTGTTCGTGATGAATATTCACTTATTCTCGCAAACCCACCCTTTACTGGTAGTGTGTTTCAAGAGGATATTAGCAAAGATATTCTTGCCCTTTGCAAAACAAAGAAAACAGAACTTTTATTCCTTGCTTTGTTTATTAAATCACTTATAATCGGTGGTAGATGTGCTTGTATTGTTCCCGATGGAGTTCTTTTTGGTTCTTCAAATGCTCACAAATCAATCAGGAAAGAACTTATTGAAAACAATTGTTTGCAAGCTGTAATTTCGATGCCTTCAGGTGTATTTAAACCATATGCAGGTGTTTCAACTGCTGTACTTATATTTAAAAAAGATCCATCTGGCACAAATGATGTTTGGTTCTATGATATGAAAGCAGACGGACATACTCTTGATGACAAGCGTACACCAATTGAAGATAATGACATTCCCGATATAATCGCTCGCTTCCACAATCTTCAAGTTGAAGTTGACAGAGAAAGAACTGAAAAGTCTTTCTTTGTGCCAAGGGATGAAATTGTGTCAAACGATTACGACCTTTCAATTAACAAATATAAGAAAACAGAATATATACCCATTGAATATCCAAGCACACAGGAGATCATGACAAATATTCGTGAATTAGAAATTGAAATCGGGTCAGCGATGGATGAACTTGAAAAAATGCTTGGATTAAACTAATTTTTTTGAATTTATATAAAACAAATTCGGATTTGTAGGGATGTTTATGGAATATAAAAAAGCACCTCTTATTGAAAATGTGGAAGAGATGTTTATTGGTCCTTTTGGAAGTAGTTTGAAAAATGACTGTTTTGTAGACGAATCACAAAGTTTTTGTATGGTGTATGAGCAAAAGCATGCTATACAAAAAACAATGGATGTTGAAACAAGGTATATTAACAAAGAAAAATACGATGAACTCCAACGATTTAATGTCAAAGGTGGAGATATTATCGTTAGTTGCAGAGGCACAATAGGAGAAACCTTTATTGTTCCAGAGGATGCACCTCTTGGCATTATGCATCCATCCATTATGAAAATTAGATTAAAAGATGGTGTGTATGATAAGTATTACTTTAATACTCTTCTTAAAATGCGTTTGAGATCCCATGAATCAGCAGCTAATGGTAGCGGAGTTAAAATGGCAATCTCTGCTAAAGAATTAGGTAAGGAATTATTTCCAGTCCCTCCAATAATAGAGCAAAAAACGATAACTCAAATTCTTTTGCAAGTAGAATTATTACTTGCAAAGCGAAAACAACAACTCCAACAGCTTGATGAGTTAGTTAAAGCTCGATTTGTCGAACTCTTCGGTGATGTTTTGACCAATGAAAAGAGTTGGGAAACTGCTATTTGGAATGATGTTCTTACTATAAAAAATGGTAAGAATCAAAAACAGGTTGAAAATCCTACAGGACAATATCCTATTTGTGGTAGTGGTGGTATAATGGGATATGCTGATAACTATATTTCAGAAGCCAATTCGGTTATTATTGGCAGAAAAGGTAATATCAATAAGCCTATACTTATGAGAGAAAAATATTGGAATGTAGATACAGCTTTCGGTTTAGAACCTAACAACAAATTTTTGTTGGTTGATTTTCTGTTTTTATTTTGTGTTTTATTTGATTTTGAAAAATTAAATAAAGCAGTAACAATTCCAAGTTTAACTAAAGCCGATTTATTAAAAATTGAAATGCCTATCCCACCAATAGAACTTCAAAACGAGTTTGCAGACTTCGTCAAACAAATCGACAAATCAAAA
>JAFOEP010000226.1 GCA_017380115.1 Clostridia bacterium
ACATAATTTCAAGATGCGTTCTCGCTTTATATTCTTACGACGATAACCCTGACGACATCTCTATTGAAAATGTTTTAAGACAAAGTTTACAATTGATTTCCATTCTTCCTATGATTGCTGTTTACAGTTATCAATCATATATGCACTACCACAAAGGAGAAAGTTTATTTATTCATTTGCCTGACCCAAATCTTTCTCTTGCAGAAAACTTTCTTCGTATGCTTCGTGAAGACGGAAAATATACTCATCTTGAAGCGTCAATCCTGGACCTTACCCTTGTTCTTCACGCTGAACATGGTGGCGGAAACAACTCCTCTTTTACAACGCACGTTGTTACATCGTCCGGTACAGACACATATTCAACTATTGCCGCTGCTCTTGGCTCGTTAAAAGGTCCTCGTCACGGTGGTGCAAACATCAAAGTTGTTAAAATGTTTGATGATATGCACAAAAACATTGATACAAAAAATGAAGACGAAATCAGAAATTATCTTGAACGATTGCTTGACAAAGAAGCTTTTGATAAAACAGGATTGATTTACGGTTTTGGTCATGCTGTATACTCAATTTCAGACCCACGAGCTGAAATCCTGAAACGTTGCGTTAAAGAACTTTCACATTCAAAAGGTTATGACGAAGAATACAAGCTTTATAAAACCGTTGCAAGAATTGCGCCTGAACTTATTGCAAAAAAATGCAAGATTTTTAAAGGTGTCAGCGCAAACGTTGACTTCTATTCAGGTCTGATTTACAAAATACTTGATTTACCACTTGAGCTTTATACTCCGATTTTTGCTATTGCAAGAGTTGCAGGATGGAGCGCTCACAGAATCGAGGAAATTCAAAATGCAGGTAAAATCATTCGTCCTGCATACATCGGAGTCAAAACTCCACAAGATTATGTCAATCTCGACGAAAGATAAACGGATATAAACACCAATTACTTCGGTAACTTTTTATAACATAAAACACAGTCTCACGATATCTTTTCCGTGAGACTGTATTTTTTTATTTGACGCATTTCTTACAAGGTTCAAGATTATGTTTCAGTGCTTCATCAATCGTAACTGCAAAACTCTTGCTTCCTGCACAATTTTGAGAATAGTGATAACATTTCCCTGTATTCGTGGCAAATACAACTGAATAATTTTCGTCGTTGTGCGTTTCCCCGTTGATTGCATCAGTCTGAGAAACCGACAAAGTCGTCGTCTGAGAATTGTCTGAAACAGACATACCCTCTGACAAAGATTGTTCGTTTGCTGATGAATTCTTTTTGTTGAAATCAACTGTCAGAACAACACTGATTATACATAATATTAAAATAATTGCAATAAATGCATTTATAAAATTAGCGTTCCTTTGTCCTGTGCTGTTTTGCTTGTGTTTATTGATAAATTCTTCGTCTTCGCTTTTACTTATTTCTCCTGCAACTTTTATAAAATAATATCCGACAAAGGCAAATTCAAGCCCTATAAACGAAAAAACCATGCCCAACAGAAATGAATAATCAGCAAGAAACAAAACGGCAATAAGAATTAATTCTCCTATCAGCATCATTGCCGTTCCAAGTTTTTTATATTGATTTTCAGTCAGACAAAGTTTCTCGATTTCCTTTTTCACTTTTTCACATCCAATAAACGACAAAAGGTGATTAGTTTTGCCAATCCCCTCCCAACAATTTACATTTTTATTCTATCAATTGCTTCCTATTTTGTCAAGTTGACTATTTATGCCAAATATGATAATATTTTTTATTAGAAACAAAGCTTTGTTTAGGAGAATTTTTATGTCATTAAGAGAAGATGCAAATTATATTATCAATGAAACTATTAAATCAGTTTTACCTGATTCGGCTGTAAAAAAAGCCCTGGACAATTTTCCTGAATGTGACGGAAAAATTGTTCTGATATCAATTGGAAAAGCTGCCTGGTCAATGGCAAAGGCAGGTTATGAGGCTTTTAAAGACCGAATAAGCGATGGCGTTGTAATAACAAAATATTTTCATAATATGGGGCCAATCGGTAATTTGAAAATTTTTGAAGCAGGTCATCCGATTCCTGACTCAAACTCTTTCAATGCAACGCAAGAAGCTATTAATTGTGTAAAAGATTTGTCAGAAAAAGATATCGTATTGTTTTTTATATCGGGTGGTGGTTCTGCTTTGTTTGAAATGCCGCTGATTGACGAAAATGAGCTTAATCGCCTGAACAACGAGTTGCTTTCTTGTTCTGCAAATATTACTGAAATCAACACAATCAGAAAACGTTTTTCGGCTGTAAAAGGTGGCAAATTTGCACGTTTGTGTGAACCTGCACAAGTTTTTTCTATAATTCTTTCCGATGTAATTGGTGACCCTCTTGACGCTATTGCATCAGGCCCTGCCGTTGCAGATTCTTCAAGTGTAAAAGATGCTCTGGCAATTGCTGAAAAATATAATCTTACTCTCAGCGAAAAAATGAAAGAACTGATAAATATTGAAACGCCAAAAACTGTTACTAACGTTAAGAACTTTATAACAGGTAGCGTTCGTGAGCTTTGTGTTTCAGCTAAAAAAATTTGTAGCAGTTTAGGATATAAGCCAATCGTTTTATCAGACAGCATATCCTGCACAGCCCGTGATGCAGGTACTTTCCTGTCCAATATAGCTCAATATTATAATAGTTCAGAAGAGAGTCTGGCTTTTATTCTTGGAGGAGAAACTGTTGTCAAAATCACAGGAAATGGTCTGGGCGGTCGAAACCAGGAATTAGCGCTTTCTTCTGCTATCGGTATTGAAAATCTGAAAGATGTTGCTATTTTCTCTGTTGGCTCAGATGGCACTGACGGCCCGACAGATGCAGCAGGTGGTTATGTTGACACTTCAACAGCAAAAGTTCTTCGTTCGAAAAATATTGATATTTTCAAGGTTCTGCAAAACAACGATTCATACAACGCATTAAAATCGTGCGATGGTTTGATTATGACGGGACCAACAGGAACAAATGTCAACGATTTTTCTGTTTTGTTAATTAAAAGATAAGTTTAAATAATATCAAAAACATCACCCGGTTTTTCTCCGGGTGATGTTTATTTTAGTTTTTATTTATTTTCTTAGCTGATATAATCACAAGCTGCAAGGGCTGCCACTGCACCATCAGCTGCCGCTGTAGCAACTTGTCTGATACGCTTTGACCTGCAATCTCCTGCAACAAATATACCGTTTCCGGAAGTCAGACAACTTTCATCTGAATCAACATAACCATAGTCATTCAAATCAACAACTGATGAGAATATTTCATTCTGGGGAATAAGCCCGATAGCAGTGAACATTCCGTCAATATCAATTGTCATTTCTTCGCCTGTTGCTTGTTTCGCAATTACAATACCTTTAATATCGCTGTCTGCAACAAGGCTTTTGACCACAACGCCTGTTATAATTTCAACGTTTTCTTTGTTTTCTAACTGTTCAGCCAATTTTTTCTCACCTGTGAGATAATCAAGGTTCTGAACAACATAAACTTTTTTGCAGTTGTCTGAAAGAAGTATTGCCTCCTGCAAAGCAGAGTTTCCTCCACCAATTACAGCCACCGTTTTTCCTTCATAAAACGCTCCGTCACAAAC
>JAFOEP010000227.1 GCA_017380115.1 Clostridia bacterium
ATATTCGGAAAAGGACTTTTTAAAGGTTCATATACTCAGAACGGTGTTGTACCTGAAAGACAAAACGATATGATTTTATCCGTTGTTGGTGAAGAATTAGGACTTGTTGGTTGCGTTTTATTATTAGTACTTTTCTTTATAATAATATTTAAAATTGTACGCAATGCAAGAGTTTCAAAGGATAATGCCGGTATGTATATATGTTATGGCTTAGCTTTTATGTTTATATCTCAGATAATTATAAACATTGGAATGTGCCTTCAATTGTTACCCGTTATCGGAATCACATTACCATTCATAAGTGCCGGTGGATCATCAACGTTAAGTTCTTATATCGCAATAGGTTTTGTTCTAAGCGTTTACAGGCATAACAATAAATTAGAAGCTGATAATTTCAGTATTAATATAATTAAGAATTCATATAAAAACTAAGGAGACTATTCAATGGAAATTACAAACGAACTCGTCAATTATCTTGAAAAGCTCGGAAGAATTGAGCTTGATGATGAACAAAAAATAAAAACAAAGAAAGATTTACAGGATATATTATCTTACATTGACACATTAAATGAGCTTGATACAGATAATGTTGAACCTCTTTCTCATTCATTCCCTGTTTTTAATGTTTTTCATGAAGATGTTGTTGAAAACGGTGATATGAGAGAAGATATTTTAAAGAATGCACCTGACAGCTCCGAAGGTTGCTTTAAGGTACACAGAACTGTTGAATAAGAAAGGGGCAAAAAAATGAATTTAGAAAAAATGACTGCAATTGAAATATCAAATGCTATTAAAAACAAAGAAATTTCAGTTTGTGATGTAGTTAATAATACAATTCAGAATATTGAAAAGAATGAAGAAAAATTTAATTGTTATGTTTCAATTGATAAAGAAGATGCTTTAAAACAGGCACAATTGATTCAGGAAAGAATCGACAACGGAGAACTCAATGACTCTCCTCTTGCAGGTATTCCGATTGCTGTAAAAGACAATATCTGCACAAAAGACAGACTCACCTCCTGTTCATCCAAAATGTTGTCTAATTTTAAACCAACATATAATGCAACGGTTGTTGAAAGAATCAAGAATGCAGGTATGGTAATAATCGGCAAAGCAAATATGGATGAATTTGCAATGGGTTCAACAACAGAAACATCTCACTATGGAATAACAAAAAATCCTTGGAATTTAAACAGAGTTCCAGGTGGTTCTTCGGGTGGTTCAGCTGCTGCTGTTGCTTCTAATGAAGCTGTTATTTCTCTTGGCTCTGATACAGGTGGCTCAATCAGACAACCTTCATCTTTCTGCGGTGTTACAGGATTAAAACCAACTTACGGTTCTGTTTCAAGATATGGTCTTGTTGCTTTTGCAAGTTCACTTGACCAAATCGGACCAATCGGTAGAGACGCTATGGATTGCGCTGCGCTTTTCAGCATAATAAGCGGTAAAGACGAAAAAGACGCTACAAGTATGGATTTTGAAAAATTCAGCTATGATGAAATAAAAAATTCAGGCTTAAAAGGCGTAAAAATTGGTGTGCCAAAAAGTTATTTCGGTGAAGGATTATCTGAAAGCGTAAAAGAAAAAATCTATGAAGCCATTGAAAAATATAAAGAACTTGGTGCTGAAATCGAAGAGTTTGATCTTGATATAGTTAAATATGCTGTGCCTACTTATTATATCATTGCGTGTGCAGAAGCTTGTTCTAACCTTTCAAGATATGATGGAATTAAATATGGATTCTCTGCTCCGAGCAAAAACCTTATTGAAACATTTGTAAAAAGCCGTTCAGAAGGCTTTGGACTTGAAGTTAAAAGAAGAATTATGCTTGGTAACTTTGTTCTCAGCTCAGGTTATTATGACGCATATTATAATAAAGCATTAAAAGCAAAGAAATTAATTCAGGATGCGTTTTTCAAAGCATTTGAAAAATACGACTTTATAATCGGTCCTGTTGCTCCTGATGTTGCTCCGGAAATCGGTGCAAACCTTTCTGACCCATTGAAAATGTATATGGCAGATATTTATACTGTAATGATAAATATTGCAGGTGTACCTGCATTGAGCATTCCATGTGGGTTTGATAAAAATAATATGCCCGTTGGTTTACAGCTTATCGGTAAACCTTTTGGAGAAAAAACAATACTCTCGGCTGCTTATGAATATCAACAAAACACAGATTTCCATAAGCAAAGTTCACCGTTAGTTTAAATTTTGGAGGGTATTTATAATGGAATATGAAATAGTAATCGGACTTGAAGTCCACACAGAATTATCAACAAAAAGAAAAATATTTTGCAACTGCACTACTCAATTCGGTGGAGATCCTAACACTCACGTTTGTGAGGTGTGCGCCGGAATGCCGGGTACTCTCCCTGTTTTAAACAAAAACGTTGTTGAATACGCCATCAGAACAGGTGTAGCAACAAACTGTGAAATTACAAGAAACAATAAGTTTGACAGAAAAAACTATTTTTATCCTGATTTGCCAAAAGCATATCAGATTTCTCAATTGTATTTACCGATTTGCAGAAATGGTCACATTGATATCAAAGCAGATAATGGTGAAATCAAGCCAATCAAAATACATGAGATTCATATGGAAGAAGATGCCGGAAAACTTATTCATGACGACTGGGAAGATTGTACATTAGTTGACTACAACAGATGCGGTGTTCCCCTTCTTGAAATCGTTTCTGAACCTGATATGAGAAGCGCAGATGAAGTTATTGATTATCTTACAAAGTTAAAATCAATTCTTCAATATATAGGTGTGTCTGACTGTAAAATGCAGGAAGGTTCATTAAGGGCAGATATTAATCTTTCCGTGAGACCAAAAGGTTCTGATAAATTCGGTACAAGAACTGAAATGAAGAATATGAACTCATTCAAAGCAATTGCAAGAGCTATTGAGTTTGAAGCACAGCGTCAGATTGATATAATTGAAGACGGCGGAAAAGTTCAGCAAGAAACAAGACGTTGGGACGATAACAGCGGTGAAAGCTATGCAATGCGTTCAAAAGAAGATGCTCAGGATTATAAATATTTCCCTGAACCTGATATTCCCTCAATCAAAATTGATGATGAATGGATAGAAACAGTTAAAAATAATCTTCCTGAATTGCCTGAAAAGAAAAAGAAAAGATATGTCGAAGAACTTGGTTTGCCTGAATACGATACAAGCATTATTACAGATTCAATTTTTCTTGTACGTTTGTTTGAAAAAACAGCAGAGATATGTAAGAACGCTAAAAACGCTTCAAATTGGATTATGGGTGAACTTTTAAAAAGACTCAATGAAAGTGCTAAAACGCCTGAGGACATCGATTTTGACGAAAATTCATTAGGTAAAATCATATTGTTGGTTGATCAAGGTAAAATCAGCCGTGAAACAGGTAAAAAAGTATTCAAAAAAGTTTTTGAGGAAAACATTGATCCTGAAAAATACATTAAAGATAACAACCTTGAACTTTTATCTGATACAAGTTCTTTAAAACCGATAATTGAAGAAGTAATAAATGCAAATGAAAAGAGTGTAACAGAATATAAAAACGGTAAAACACAGGCTTTGCAGTATCTTATCGGTCAATGTATGAGAGCTTTAAAAGGAAAAGCTCCTGCTCAGGAAGTTCAGAAAATTTTGAAAGAACTTTTAGATTAAAAAGAAAAGCTCTATGGAAATTCGCCGAGTGTTGATAAGGAAGTTTTTGTTTCTCAAACAAAATTCCTTGTATTATCACCAAAAGCCTCGCAAGGCGACAAGCCTTGCTGCATTTTTGGCTTCAATTCAAGCAATTTTACCTTTCTACGAAACTGCGCAGC
>JAFOEP010000228.1 GCA_017380115.1 Clostridia bacterium
ACTGCTACTGTTGCCTTTGCACGAACATCGTTATAACATTTCATACCTGTACCTGATGGAAGAAGTTTACCGATGATAACGTTTTCTTTAAGGCCCATAAGAGGATCAGTTTTACCTTTGATTGCTGCATCGGTAAGAACTCTTGTTGTTTCCTGGAAAGATGCTGCTGAAAGGAATGAATCTGTTGAAAGAGAAGCTTTTGTGATACCCATAAGAATGTCAACTGCTTTGACATAATTAGGTTCTCTGCCTTCTTCTTCGGCTTTCTTGCGAATTTCTTCGTTAGCCTGATTCATTTCATATTTATCAACAAGTGTTTCAGGAATCAATGCGCTATCACCTTCATCAACAATTCGCATTTTGCGCATCATCTGACGAACGATAACTTCGATATGCTTATCATTGATATCAACACCCTGCATACGGTATGTTCTCTGAACTTCACGTATGAGGTAATCATGCACTGCATCAACGCCAAGAATATCAAGAACATCGTGAGGATTCTTTGAACCTTCTGTAAGTTCTGTTCCTTTGACAATTGTCTGTCCCTCTTCAACTTTAAGACGGAAGCCATAAGGAATAAGATAGCTTCTTTCGTCTGCTGTTTCAGCGTTTGTAACAACAACGTGTTTTGATTTCTTGATTTCTCTGATAGATACAACACCGTCAATTTCGCTGAGAATTGCAAGAGTTTTTGGTTTACGAGCTTCAAACAATTCTTCAATTCTCGGAAGACCCTGTGTGATATCCCCTGCGTCCTTAGCACCACCGGTATGGAACGTTCTCATTGTAAGCTGAGTACCCGGTTCACCGATTGACTGTGCAGCTATAATACCAACAGCTTCACCGATTGTAACAGGGTTTCCTGATGCAAGGTTTGCACCATAACATTTTATACATACACCGTGCTTTGATTCGCAAGTGAGAAGAGAACGAATTCGGATTCTTGCGCCTTCTTTGTCAGCGTTTTCACCGTTGTGTTCTTTTTCGTATTTTTCATACACATAATTTGCAACTTTTTCAGCAGTTTCTTCACTCATCATTTCGTCTTTGCTCATAATGAGTTCGCCTGTTTCCTCGTTTACGAGATCTTCAAGCAAATATCTTCCTGTAAGTCTTTCATCAAGACCAACAATTTTTCTGTTGCCGTCGTAAATGTCGTATACCTCAAGACCTTCTTTGCTGTTACAGTCTTCTTCATGGATGATAACTTCCTGAGAAACGTCAACAAGACGTCTTGTAAGATAACCTGAGTCAGCTGTACGAAGAGCTGTATCGGCAAGACCTTTACGAGCACCACGTGATGAAATAAAGTATTCAAGAATGTTAAGACCTTCACGGTAGTTAGCACGAATCGGTACTTCGATTGTTTTACCTGCTGTGTTTGCGATAAGACCACGCATACCTGCAAGCTGACGAAGCTGTGAATCGTTACCACGGGCACCGGAGTCAAGCATCATGAATATCGGATTATATCTGTCAAAGTTGTTTTTAAGTTCTGCTGCAACATCAGCTGTACATTTTTCCCAAACTGAAACAACACGTTCTGAACGTCCTTCTGCGCTGATAAGACCACGCTGATAGTCACGGTCAATTTTATCGACTTTTTTATCTGCCTCAGCAAGAAGTTCTGCTTTTTTCGGTGGGATTGTTGCGTCGCAAGAAGCAACAGTAATACCGCTTCGTGTTGAATATTTGTATCCCTGACTCTTGATATTATCAAGAACATCAGCAGTAACAGCAGTTCCATGAACTTTGATACATTTTGCAACAATTTTTCCAAGCATTTTCTTGTTTACAAGGAAATCTGCTTCCGGAACAAACAAATTGTCCGGGTTTGTTCTGTCAACAAAACCAAGGTCCTGAGGAATTGCTTCGTTGAAAATTACACGACCGATTGTTGTTTCAACAATGCGGGAGATTTTTTCGCCATTGAATTCTTTTGTCATTCTGATTTTGATGAGTGCATGAAGACCGATAACATCTTCATCATAAGCCATTTTGGCTTCGTCAACACTACAGAATGATTTGCCTTCACCTTTTTCTCCCGGACGTATCAATGTCAGATAGTATGAACCAAGAACCATATCCTGTGTAGGAACAGCAACCGGACGTCCGTCTGACGGTTTGAGAAGGTTGTTTGTTGCAAGCATAAGGAATCTTGCTTCTGCCTGAGCTTCTGCAGACAACGGAACGTGAACAGGCATCTGGTCACCGTCGAAGTCAGCGTTGAAAGCTGTACATACAAGAGGATGAAGTTTGATTGCCTTACCTTCAATCAGAACCGGTTCAAATGCCTGAATACCAAGTCTGTGAAGTGTAGGAGCACGGTTGAGGAGAACAGGATGATCTTTGATAACAACTTCAAGAGCGTCCCAAACTTCTGTTCTTACTCTTTCTACCATCTTTCTTGCACGTTTAATATTTTCTGCTACTCCTGTTTCAACAAGTCGTTTCATAACGAACGGTTTGAAGAGTTCAAGAGCCATTTCTTTTGGAAGACCACACTGATAAAGTTTGAGTTCAGGTCCTACAACGATAACAGAACGTCCTGAATAGTCAACACGTTTACCCAAAAGGTTCTGACGGAAACGTCCCTGTTTACCTTTGAGCATATCTGAAAGTGACTTCAAGGCTCTGTTGTTTGGTCCTGTAACAGGACGGCCTCTTCTGCCGTTGTCGATAAGAGCATCAACAGCTTCCTGCAACATTCTCTTTTCGTTTCTGACAATAATTTCAGGTGCTCCGAGTTCAAGCAATTTTGCAAGACGGTTATTTCTGTTAATAACTCTTCTGTAAAGGTCATTAAGGTCAGATGTTGCAAAACGTCCACCTTCAAGCTGAACCATCGGACGAATGTCAGGCGGAATTACAGGAATTACATCGAGGATCATCAATTCAGGACGGTTTCCTGACTGCAAAAATGCGTTGACAACTTCAAGTCTTTTGAGAATTTTTGCTCTCTTCTGACTTGTAGCGTCTTTGAGTTCTTCATGAAGCTGAGCTGAAAGTTCTTCAAGATTAATTTCTTCAAGCAACTTTTTAATTGCCTCAGCACCCATTCCTGCTTCAAACTCATCTTCATATTTTTCTCTCATGTCAAGATAATCTTTTTCGCTGAGAGTCTGATATTTTTCAAGCGGCGTGTCGCCCGGATCAATAACAACATACATTGCAAAATAAAGGATTTTTTCAAGGTTTCTCGGAGAAATATCGAGAATAAGTCCCATTCTTGACGGGATACCTTTGAAATACCAGATATGTGAAACAGGTGCAGCAAGTTCAATGTGACCCATACGTTCACGACGAACCTTTGATTTGGTTATTTCAACGCCGCAGCGTTCACAGACCTTTCCTTTATATCTGATTCTTTTATATTTACCGCAATGACATTCCCAATCCTTTGTTGGTCCAAAAATCTTTTCGCAGAAAAGACCGTCTTTTTCCGGTTTGAGAGTACGGTAATTTATTGTTTCGGGTTTCTTGACTTCTCCGTAAGACCATTCTCTTATCTGGTCAGGAGAAGCAAGTCCGATTTTTATTGATTCAAAAGTAATATTTTCCATATTTAACGAACTCCTTTCTGTATTTTAGACGGATCATTCAAAATCTTCATCTGAATCGGATAAATAATCTTCTTCGGAATCAGTCAGAAATTCGTCGTCATATTCTTGTGTATTTTCTGAGATGTAGAAATCACTGTCGCCATCTTCACTTTCAATGCCATATCCTTCGCTGTTTTCAGCATCGTTGACTTCTGTGAATGCTTCATCATCAGCAGGTGGTGCAACAAAGCCCATTTCGTTGTCATCTAAAGATTGTTTCAAGTCAATTTCTTCATCGTTTGCGTCGAGAACTTTGATATCAAGACCCAAAGCCTGAAGCTCTTTGACAAGAACTTTAAATGACTCAGGAACACCCGGAGTCGGAACATTCTGTCCCTTGACGATTGCTTCGTAAGTTTTAACACGTCCTACAACATCGTCAGATTTAACTGTAAGGATTTCCTGAAGTGTGTATGCAGCACCATAAGCTTCAAGTGCCCAAACTTCCATTTCACCGAAACGCTGTCCACCGAACTGTGCTTTACCACCAAGTGGCTGCTGAGTAACGAGTGAATAAGGTCCTGTTGAACGTGCGTGCATCTTATCATCAACCAAATGGTGAAGTTTAAGATAGTACATAATACCAACTGTTACGGCGTTGTCAAATTTACGTCCTGTACGTCCGTCTGTGAGAATTGATTTACCGTCTTCTCTGAATCCGGCTTCTCTGAGGGCATCACGGATATCTGATTCATGAGCACCGTCAAATACAGGAGTCATAATCTTCCATCCGAGTTCTCTTGCAGCAAATCCAAGATGAACTTCGAGTACCTGTCCGATATTCATTCGGCTTGGAACACCAAGAGGATTAAGAACGATATCAAGAGGTGTTCCGTCTTCAAGGAACGGCATATCTTCCTGAGGAAGAATTCTTGAAACAACACCTTTGTTTCCGTGACGACCAGCCATTTTGTCACCTACGGAAAGCTTACGTTTTTGTGCTATAAAGCAACGAACTGTCATATTGACACCAGGGCTGAGATCGTCGCAGTTTTCGTTTGTAAATACTTCAACTTTTACGATTATTCCGTATTCTCCGTGAGGTACACGAAGAGATGTATCTCTGACTTCTTTTGCTTTTTCACCGAAAATAGCACGAAGAAGTCTTTCTTCCGCTGTGAGTTCAGTTTCACCTTTTGGTGTAACTTTACCAACAAGGATATCTCCTGAATGAACTTCTGCACCTACCCTGATAATACCTCTGTCATCAAGGTCTTTGAGAGCATCTTCACCGACGTTAGGAATATCTCTTGTGATATCTTCAGGTCCGAGTTTTGTGTCTCTTGCGTCGCAGATATATTCTTCAATATGAATTGATGTATAAACGTCCTCACGAACAAGTTTTTCGTTAATCAGAACAGCGTCTTCGTAGTTATAGCCTTCCCAGGTCATAAATCCGACAAGAGCGTTTTTACCAAGAGAAATTTCACCGTTTGATGTTGAAGGTCCGTCAGCAATAACTTCGCCCTTTTCAACATGTTGTCCAAGTGATACAACAGGTCTCTGGTTGATACATGTACCCTGGTTTGAACGAGTGAATTTTACAAGTTCGTATTCGTCAACTCCACCGTCATCTGTGCAAATAGTAATTTTGTTTGCATCAAGGCTTGTTACAGTACCGGCATTTCTTGCAATTCTTGCAACTCCTGAGTCAACTGCTGCTTTATATTCCATACCTGTACCGATAATAGGAGCATCTGTTTTCATAAGCGGAACAGCCTGACGCTGCATGTTTGATCCCATCAAAGCACGGTTTGCGTCGTCGTTTTCAAGGAAAGGTATCATTGCTGTTGCAACTGAAACTACCATTTTCGGTGAAACGTCCATATAGTCCGGTTTTGTGTTATCTATTTCAAGGAATTCATCTCTGTATCTTGCGTTAACTTTTGCGTTGATGAAACGTCCGTCTTTGTCAAGAGGTTCGTTTGCCTGTGCAACAATAAAGTTATCTTCTACGTCAGCTGTCATATAATGAACTTCGTCGAGTACAACACCTGTTTCTTTGTCGATTTTTCTGAACGGTGCTTCGATAAAGCCATATTTGTTGATTCTTGCAAATGTTGCAAGATATGAAATCAAACCGATGTTTGGTCCTTCAGGAGTTTCGATAGGACACATACGTCCGTAATGGCTATAATGAACGTCACGAACTTCGAATCCGGCACGGTCTCTTGACAAACCGCCAGGTCCCAATGCTGAAAGACGACGTTTATGAGTGAGTTCTGCCAACGGGTTAGTCTGATCCATAAACTGTGAAAGTGGTGAAGAACCAAAGAATTCTTTAATTGCCATAAGAACAGGTCTTGAGCTTACAAGTGCTGCCGGAGTCATTTTGTCGTCTCCGTCCTGTCCCTGGAGAGTCATTCTTTCTCTTACTACTCTTTCAACTCTTGAAATTCCGATACGGAATTGGTTCTGAAGCAATTCACCTACGGAACGGATACGACGGTTACCAAGGTGGTCAATGTCGTCAATTGTTCCGATGCCGTATGCAAGACAGTTGAGATAGTTAACTGTTGCAAAGATATCGTCAGTTACAATATGTTTCGGAATAAGTTCGTCACAACGCTCTGCCAATTCAGCCTTGAGAGAATCTTTATCGTCTCCACATTTTTCAAGTATATCGAAAAATACTTTTGCACAAACTTTTTCGTTTATTGCAATTTCTTCAAGTTCATCTTCATTGAACATAGGAAGATACGGTCCTGCATCAACCATACCGTTAGAAATGATTTTTACTTCTTTTCCGTCATAGTGTACATCAGCTTTGACATAAGCCTGAATTACACCTGCCTGTTCAATTTCATAAGCTTTTTCTTTGTTTATATATTCGCCTTCTTCAGCGAGAATTTCTCCTGTGTAAGGATTTACAATGCTCTGAGTGAGAGTGCATCCTGCAAGACGCTGAGAAATAGCAAGTTTTTTGTTGTATTTATAACGACCGACTCTTGAAAGGTCATAACGATGAACGTCAAAGAACAATCCTTCAAGGTGTGACTGAGCTGTTTCAAGCGTTGCAGGTTCACCCGGACGGAGTTTACGGAAAACTTCCATTAAAGCTTCTTCGGAGTTCTTTGTTTCATCTTTTTCAAGAGTTGCAATTATTCTTTCGTCGTTTCCGAAAAATTCAAGAATATCACTGTTTGAGCTTAAACCTAATGCTCTTAAGAAAGTTGTGATGAATATTTTTCTGTTTTTGTCAATTCTGACATAAAACAAATCGTTAGGATCTGTTTCATATTCCAACCAAGCACCTCTGCTCGGAATTACAGTAGTTGTGAAAAGACGTTTACCTGTCTTGTCGTGTGTCATATCATAATATGCGCCCGGAGAACGTACCAACTGTGAAACAATAACTCTTTCTGCACCGTTGATAACGAATGTTCCGCTTTCAGTCATAATCGGGAAATCACCCATATAGACTTCGCTTTCTTTGATAGCACCCGTTTCCTTGTTGTAAAGTCTTGCTGTGACTCTCATAGGAGCTGCGTATGTTGCATCTCTTTCCTTACATTCAAGCACAGTATATTTTGGTTTATCATCCATACGGTATCCGACAAAACTGAGTGTCCAATTGCCCGTATAGTCTACGATATCTACAAGATCTCTGAAAACTTCTTTAAGACCGTCTCCAAGAAACCATTCGTAAGATTTTTTCTGAATTTCAATAAGGTTAGGCATATCCATAACTTCTTTAATTCGGTTGAAACTTTTACGAACTGTGTTTCCGCGATGGACATCGTGTACTTTAACCATTAATTCATCACTCCGTTCTTTTTTATTTTGCAATGTTCTGGCACCAACATTGCTTGTTTGAATGGGCTATATCCACTTTTGCAAAAAGTAGATTTTGCTTTAAAAACAGGTCGTTTTTTGTCCTGTTTTAACGCATTTTTACTATGCAAAAATTATGCAGAGGATATATAACTCCATTATAATGCAGTTTATAATTATATATTTATTCAATACATTTGTCAAGTGTTTTTTGAAAAAAATAAAAAAATTTTCCGTGTCGAATAAACACGGAACAAAAAAAACATTATATTCAGTTATATTTTATTACCTTTGCAGGTACACCAACGGCAGTACAGTTGTCCGGCAAATCTTTGACCACGCAAGCTCCTGCCCCGACAATTACATTGTCGCCTATTTTTTTGTTTTGTATCATATTTACGCCCATACCAATCTCGCAACATTCTCCGATCTGAGAATTACCTGCTATGACTGCTCCGACAAGCAACACACTATAGTCACCGATTGTTGTATCGTGTCCGACCGCACTTCTGTCCACCATTGCAACGTGATTGCCGATTTTCGTGTTTATATTTATCATTGTATTGCAACACATTATCGTGCCTTCTCCTATTGTTGCCGTTTCATGACAAATACAAGTAGGGTCTACCAATGTCGCGAAAGAAACATTTTCATATTCTGAAACTTTTTTAATAATACTTTTTCTTGCCTTTGAGTTGCAAATTGCACATATCGTATAAACTTCTCCGATTTCGTTCAGCTTTTCAATGTTACCGATAACCTTTAAACCGTCTACTGTTTTTCCGATATATTTTTCATTGTCATCAACGAATCCGAGTATGTTCCACTCTTTTCTGACATTGTTTATTCTGTTTATTATCCAGTTGACTTCTCTGCCGAAATCACCACAGCCGATTATCACAATATCTTTCATTGTTTTTACATCCTTCTGAATATCATTTGCAATTAAATTTTAACATATAAAACGATATAAAGTCAACTCGGAAGGCTTTAAAAATATCCGACCGCAAATTTACGATCGGATATTCTTTTGAAATTATAACATCTTTTCCATTGATTTGAGAGCTTTTGAAACAGTTTTTTTCATGCTGGTCATTTTTGAGTCTCCAACCATTGAACTTCCTACGATTGCTGTTGCGCCTCCGATTGCCATTGCAATTCCGACACCTCTCATAATGTTAGACATATTTTTTTTCATAATTTTTCCCTCCGTGAATTTATTTTTGGAATGTCTGTTTTTATTGTACCCTGAAATTCAATATAATTTTCATTAAAATTAAAAAATTATTGTTTTTATCTTTTTAAAATGATACAATATATTAAATACTTTTTTAGGAAGTGTAAATATGCTTAACATTGTAATGGTTGAGCCCGAAATACCTCAGAATATGGGTAACGTTGCAAGAACCTGCGCTGTCACAGGTGCAAGACTTCATATTATTGAACCAATGGGCTTTAAAATTGATGACAAAAAATTAAAAAGAGCAGGTCTTGATTATTGGCATATGCTTGATATAACATATTATAAAAACCTTGATGATTTTTTTGAAAAAAACGACGGACATTATTATTTTTTTTCCACAAAATCAAAACAAAAGTATTCTGACATAAAATATCCTGAAAACACATATTTGTTTTTCGGAAAAGAAACGAAAGGACTTCCCGAAGAACTTCTCAAAAACAACCCTGACAGATGTGTCAGAATACCGATGATAAACAATGAACACGCAAGAAGCATCAATCTTTCAAACAGCGTGTGCGTCGGAGTATATGAAGTTCTTCGACAATGGGATTTCCCCAATCTTTTGTGCAAGGGACAACTGACAAAATTCTCTTGGGACGATTAATTCGGAGGTCAAAATATGAATTGGATTTGGAAAGGCAGAGATGAAGTTATCTTTGAAACTGCTTCTGACAGAAAACGTAACGAAAAACGTAAAAACATTGTCAGATTTATTATAGCTGCTGTCATTCTTGTTTTTGTTGCCGTTTTTCTGATTTTTAAACAATATAATTTTGATTTATCTTCTGCTTCCGGAAGCAAGGATATCGTCAAAGAAACTACCGTTCATAAAGAAGCCGATGAAAAAGTACCTTCTGCAAGTGGCAACAAAACTTTTATGTTCTTTTGTTCCAACGACAACAAAACTTCACTTCGTTTTCTCATTCTTGTCAATGTCAATCTTGACGATGACGTCATAACCGTTCACCCAATCAATATCAACGACAAAGTTCTGACTTATCGCGATTTCTCAGGTCAAAAAACAAGCAGTGCAAATGAATGTTTTAAATCGGGTGGTCGTGCAATGCTTTATGAAGCCTGTCAGAACTATCTTGGCACTGCCATTGACAAATATATGGGAACTACCGATTCCGATTTTTCAAACATTATTGTTAACTTCCCGAATGTAAAGGTTGATGTTGAAAGCAACCTGAAATTAAGTTTTAACGGCGATGTACTTTATTTCAACGAGGGTATTCAGGAAATAAGCGACAACAATCTGTTGAAATATATGTATTATAACGGCAGAGAGTCCACCGAACATCTTTTACAGGCTCAGGCCGATGTCGCAGTTTCTGCAATAAATGAATTTATAGGAGAATCCTTCATTGAAAATGTCGATATAATTTTTGAGAGAATAATCAATTTGTCCGACAGCAACATCTCAACTTTTGATGTCAGAAACAATTATGATTCTTTGCGATATATCGCACAGGAAAATTCTCCGATTAAATATAAAACAGAATTGACAAAAGATGATTTTATTTATATTGTGACAGGTGAAAAGCCATGAGAAGGTTTGTTTATTTTCTGATTGTCTGCGTTTTTTTGTGCGGTATGTCATATTATTTTATAAACAACAGCGAAACTTTTAATGGCGTCCCGGAAACTGTTGACGTGTACAACGAAGATGCATTCTTTTATTCCCGACTCGGAGAAAATCCAAAAAAAGCATACAATCTGATTATGAAAGAAATTTATGATTTTCCCGAAAAAATTGTTGTGCCAAGTCTGACCCACAAAGAACTTGACAGATTGTACGAAGCAATTTTATATGACAACAACGATCTTTTTTTCCTCAAGCCTTCATGCAGTATAAGCTCAGTTGGTGCCAAAACTTATTTCAAGCCTGAATATATGCTGTCCAGAACGGAATATGAAAATCGTATGGTTGAAATTGAAAAAGCCCAAAAGCATATCCTGTCTCAGATTGCAACTGACGACGAATATGAAATTGAACTTTTTATTCACGAAGAAGTTTTAAAAAATTGTAAGTATGATGAAAGTGATGACCCTGACTCATCCACTATGTACGGGTGTCTTGTTCTGGGGAAAGCATCTTGCGAAGGTTATTCAAGAGCAATCAAAAGTCTGCTTGACAAATGTAACATTGAAAACTATTTTGCTCTGGGCCAGACAATTAATAACGAAAGCCCGAACATCGGTCATATGTGGAACATTGTTCGTATAAAAGGAGAACCGGGTCAACAAGAAGCGGAACTGC
>JAFOEP010000229.1 GCA_017380115.1 Clostridia bacterium
GCGATTCAAATCTCAGCACATATATCGGCATATCAAGTGTGATAGTTATTTCTCTGGGATGCTTTTTGTATACAAAAATCAAAAAGAGAAAAAGAAATAAACTCTATGAAGATGTATAAAATAAAATGAGGAACGTTTTATGAAAAAAGCGAAATCGGTCATACTTTTGTTTTTGTGTGCAATAATATGGGGAACTTCATTTGTTGCGCAGGTTAATTCAAGAGGATTGACACCATTTGCATACACGGGTTTCAAATATCTTTTGGGATTTATGTCGCTGATTCCGGTTGTGTTAATATTTGAAAAAGGGAAAATGTCACGAGAACAAAGAACCCAGACAATCAAAGCGGGAATTGTTTCGGGAGTTTTTCTGACCATAGCTGCAAACTTTCAACAGTTTGGTATTTATTATGAAACACCTGCCGGAACGGCGGGTTTTTTGACGGGATTATATACGGTATTGGTGCCTGTTTTTGCATTGATAATTTTCAAAAAGAAAACATCTGTCACAACATGGATAGGCGTTTTTCTGGCAGTTATAGGCTTGTATATGCTGTGCATAAAAAAAGAAACAGGCTTTACTTTCACATGGGGAAATGTGCTTGTGACGATAGGAACTGTTTTCTGGGCATTACATATCATATCAATTGACCATTTCTCAAAATCAGTTGAAAACCCGTTGAAATATTCGTTTGTTCAGTTTGCGACTTGTGCAGTGCTGACGATGACCTGCGCATTGTTGTTTGAAAAAATTAATATGTCAGACGTTATTTCGACAAAAACGGAGATACTGTATGGTGGTATACTATCAGTTGGAGTCGCATTTACCTTGCAGACAATCGGACAAAGGGGAATAGACCCTGCTTTGTCAGCAATTATTATGTCGACGGAATCAGTTTTCAGTGTAATCGGTGGTGCTGTGTTGCTTCATGAAAAACTTGATTTCCCATACGGATATCTTGGATGCATAATAATGTTTATGGCAATAATACTTTCACAGGTTGATAAAAACTTTTTTAAGAAATTCAGATTTTCGAAAAAATAGACATATTCTTTTGAAAGAGAGGTGAAACAATTGAAGCGCAACAAAAATTTTAACGAAATTCCCGATGTACCTATTAAAATCATAAAAAAGGACATTGACGATAAAATTAAAATTGAAATAGACGAAAATTATCCAATTTATGAAGAAAAATTTCAAAACGATGATTATATTTCGGCTTCAGTTGTTTTCAGGAGAGCTTTTAAAATAATTCTGATAGTTATTATTGTGATTGCAATTCTGCTTTCGGGTATAACATATATTAACTATCAGCGTTATGGAGAAAAAGAAGAAGAAACAACAACCGTATCAAACAAAAACGATAGAGATGTTGTGCTGACATGGTCGGATTCAACATTGTATATCAGGTCTCAGTGGAATGATGGACAGGAAATAGCATATACAGCATCGTTTGGTGAGAAGGCAAAATTTGGTTTTGAATTAAATGATATAGTTTTGTTAAGCAATTCGACAAAGAGAAGTATGCTGCCTGACCAGACTGAGAAGTTTGCCGACCTCAGAAATTCTGTGAATTTGTTTTCGTATAAAGGCGACACTTCTGCAAGTCCTGCAAAGGATAACTGGAGCTTTGGTGTAAACATTAATCTCAACAATCATTCTTTGACTCAGACGGATATCGGAAGCGTTTTTGAAGACAGAAATTCAAACAAATTTATTATTGTTCAGATAAAAGACAAAAACAATTTTGTTGTATACCCTCATTTTGATCAACTGTCAAAAGATTCATATTCGTTTACAAATCCTTTGTCACCGTTCACATTAGTTTCGGGTGAGAACACTAAAAACAGAATTGGTTTTTATACAGACAATCTTGAACAATCCAACGTTTCTTTATCCGGGAAAGTAAAAGAATGTAAAATTGTAGCAAACGGTAAACAAATTGACATTAAAAATGATCAGGATTATGTGAAATGTTCCGATGTCAGAGTGGAAATAACTTATGACATTCCTGATATTATTTTAAGCTTGAAAAATCTTGTGAAAAATGCAGGAAAGAACACAAATGAATCATTGTTTACAAGCAACAATCAGAAATATATAACTGTTAAAATGGAATATTGCTTCACTAAAAATGGCGCATGTACGGTTGTACAAAGCATAAACTGCTACCGTGACGTTAAGATAAATTCTTTAAACACAATAAATCTTCCTGTTTACAAAAACAAGGACAGCAGTTTTGTTTATATCCCAGGCACAAAGAATTTCTCAAAAATTACTTCTATGCCTGAAAATGATACTGAACTGACAAGCGGTACATGGTCAGAATCCAACAAATCGCCGTACAGATTCTGCACGTTTACTGATGAGAAATCAAGCAGGGGAATATGCGTCGGATTCAATTCGTTTGTTGAAAGTGCAAAAGGTGTTAAAATTGCAGATATGCAGGAAAGC
>JAFOEP010000230.1 GCA_017380115.1 Clostridia bacterium
CATTGAATTTTAAAACCGATGCACGTATTTCTTATAAATCATATGACATAATCGAATGTAAAATGGTAAGTGTTGAAGATGGTCCGTTGACAATAGATATTGAAAAACCTGTTTTGCTTTCCGGGCTTCAACTGATTTGTCAGAATGGGGGATGCACAATAAAAGTCGGCTCATTGTCTTATGATGCCGATATAAACAAGTTTCCGCAAGTAGGATTCGGAAACATATTGAGACAATCTCTGATACTTGCCAAAGACAGCACAGAAGCTGAAAAGAATGATGATGGTACATGGACTATTAAATCACAACTTGATTCATCACACATTGAATTGCTGATTGATGGCAAAACAGGGTATCCTATCAGCTTGTCAATACCGGAAGAAGAAATAAAAGTAGTGTTCCTGAACTTTACGAATGAAATAGAAACAACACAAGAAGCAAAATAAAAAATAAACAGGAAAAAGGGGTTGTCAGTAATGACAACCCCTAAAAAATTTCCGTTTGAATATTAAACTGCACGGGTAACCTTACCGGAGCGAAGGCAACGTGAGCAAACGTGTACTCTTTTTGGAGTACCGTCTACGATAGCCTTAACACGCATAATGTTAGGTTTCCATGTTCTGTTTGTTCTTCTGTGAGAGTGAGAAACTTTGATTCCGAAGGTTACACCTTTACCACAGTATTCACATTTTGCCATGTGCCGCACCTCCTTTAAATTAGTCAATATAAATTCAACAACAAATATAATATCAGCAATTAAGAAAAAAAGCAAGTGTTTTTCAAAAAAAAATAAAAAAATTATTAAAAAGGGTTTAATGATAGAATCATATTAAAAAAATAACAATATTTTTACATTTATACAGTTGCAAAAATTGACATTAATATGATATAATGAACAAGATTATAAGTGTGTTCAATAGGAGGGTAAAATGAGTAAAAAGATAATTCAGAAATTATTATTATCAATAATTATTCTTTCGGTTATTTTATCATTCTGTGGATGCAGTTTATATATATCATCTATTGACAAATTGATGAAACCACCGATGTTTGACATTGAGCTTGAAAAAACGATAAACAAAAAAATCGGTGCAGACATAACAATCCTGACACCGTCAAAAGGAAATGACGATGAGAAGATAAGTTATCTTTCTTCCAACTACAATTATGTTGACATTGATTCTGATTCAATGAGTGAGGTAATAACATTCTATTCAAAGAAATCAACACCTGATGAAATACATATGTTGATTTTGAAATATACAAACAAAAAATGGATAGTTGTTTCAGACACGATAGGACAAGGCAGTGAAATAGTGTCATTGGCTGTTGTTAAACTTGATGCAAAAAGTGATAAAAAGCAAATCATAACAACATGGAAATATGTTGACAATATGATTCTTTCAGTATGTTCCATTGAAATGAACAAATCAGACTATGAACTTATATCTATTGCAGATAACAGATTGTTTGATGAATTAAGATTTGTAAATATTGATGAAGATGAGCCGTTTGAAATGCTTGTAATAAACTATGACTCATCGGTTGTGTCTAACGACATAACACCTTATGTATGCGTGCTGGAGTTTAACTCTGCGACAGAGAAAATTGATGCTATCGGAGAAATACAACTGCCGTCTGATTGCGTTGAAATTGATTGTACGGTTTCAGAGGGTTATTCATCAATACCATTTGTGGTTTTTCTTGATTACAGAGGAAAAGATAAAATTTATTATTCAAATATTATTTATTGGAACGGTTATTTGTCAAAGCTTGTGTCATACAATGAAAACTCGTTGATAACAGTTGAATCAAAGACAAAAATTGGTGATGGGGAATTTTTATCTTCAAGAACAGTTTCTGTAAAATGTTCGGATGTAAACAGTGATAATTATCCTGAAATTCCTTTCAACAAGAGCTTCAGCTATCAACCTGATGAAAACAATGTTATGGCTTTTACGGTCTGGTATCAGTTGAGATTTACCCAGAACTATGACCTTATTTTTGTGTCAAGCAATGATTACAGAGTATATTTTGATGAAACAAATTATTTCTCATTACCGGCCATATTTGACAAGTCAAAATTCTATGCGAAGAAAGATACTGATGAATCGTGGTCATTCTATTATGGGGATTTTAATGAAACAACAAACGACGTGCTGTTAGAGATGTGTTGTTTTGCTAAGTTCAATAAGATAGAAAACAGCAAGGTTGAATATTACAAAGAGATGGGTTATGAGGTTTTAGGAACATATAGCGATAATTCAGAAACCTCATTAGTTTATAAAACAACAGATTATGCAACGCAATTAAACTTAACAAAAAATGACTTTTTAAATATTAAGTAGGGAGGTTAAATGATGAAAAAGATATTGGTAGCCGAAGATGAATCTTCAATCAGAGAATTTATAGTTATTAATTTGCAGAGAAGTGGTTATACCGTTTTACAAGCCGAAAACGGTGCTGAGGCGTTAGAGATTTTTGAAGAAAATAATGGCGATATAGACATTGCCTTGCTTGACATTATGATGCCGGAAGTTGACGGTATAGAAGTTTGCAAACAGTTGAGAAATAAGAGCAAAAACATAGGAATAATTATACTTACTGCCAAAACACAGGAAATGGATAAGGTTACAGGGCTTCTTGTCGGAGCAGATGATTATGTTACAAAACCATTTTCACCGTCTGAGCTTATGGCAAGAGTTGATGCATTATACAGAAGAGTTGAAGCGATACCGAGAGCCAATGAAAAAGTAAACAGTGGTATAATAGAAAGTGGAGTATTTACTCTTAATATGAGAAATCATACATTCTTCAAGAATGGTGTGCCTATTGAATTGACACATGTTGAGTTTGATATAATTGAATATTTCTTTTCAAACACAGGAGCTGCATTAAGCAGAACTGAAATATTGAACAAGGTATGGGGCGAAAAATATTTCGGTGAAGAAAAAGTTGTGGACGTAAATATAAGAAGACTCAGAATGAAAATAGAAGATGAGCCATCAAATCCAAAACACCTTGTTACTGTCTGGGGTTATGGATATAAATGGATGGAATAAAAGGATAAGAAATAATATTTAAGGAGGTGACGATGTTAAAATGAATAAACCCGATTTAAAAAACAAGAAAAACGACCTGAAAGACAAACTGAATAAAAAGTCGGGCGGTTTAACATATAAATGGGTAATGAATTTTGTTTTATCATCAGTCATACTTCTTACAATAATATTTTTTGTGTTTGCTGTTTCAATAAAGAATTACTATTATAATTCCGTTAAAATGAAGCTGGAATCAGCTTATTACCCTATGGTGTCAGATTATTTCGTTTCATTCTCAAATGATTATGAAGCGTTTGTTCATGGTGCAGAAAGCTTTGTTTATGATTTTTCTGAAAAGAATGTGATGGAAGTCTGGGTAATAGACTCAAA
>JAFOEP010000231.1 GCA_017380115.1 Clostridia bacterium
GGAATCAGCTTATTACCCTATGGTGTCAGATTATTTCGTTTCATTCTCAAATGATTATGAAGCGTTTGTTCATGGTGCAGAAAGCTTTGTTTATGATTTTTCTGAAAAGAATGTGATGGAAGTCTGGGTAATAGACTCAAACGGCAAACCGGTTGTATCATCAAGTGGTGCAGATATCAACAAAAACAACGAAGTTATGAACGACTATGAAGAAGCTATTAATTCTGAAGCATCTTCAGGCTTTTGGACGGGAGAAAACAGTAACGGCGAAAAAATAATGGCATACAGTGTAGCTTTGAATAAACCGAGCAGTAACATTGCCGTCAGATATATGATTTCTCTTGAATATGTTGATAACCAACTTGCAACACTGTATTTTTACGGAGTATTTGTTTGTGTTGTCGTTTTCCTTATAATAATCTTTTCAGGACAATACTTTATCAGGTCAATTATCAACCCGATCAGCAAAATGAGAGATGCGACGAGAAAATACGCAAAAGGTGATTATACAATAGAACTTGATGATCTGGGAAGTAAAGAACTTAATGAGCTTGGTGAATCCATCAGTTATATGATCAGCGAAATAAAAGACGCTGACAGGATGAAAAATGACTTTATTTCAACAATTTCTCACGAATTAAGAACTCCTCTTACTGCTATTAAAGGCTGGGGAGAAACTATGTTGCAAATTGGTTCAACTGATGATGAATTGATGAAAAGAGGAATGAATGTAATCATTGGCGAATCTCAGCGATTGTCTGAGCTTGTTGAAGAATTGCTTGACTTTTCAAGAATTCAAAACGGCGCTCTTAAAATGAGAATTGAGAAAATGGACGTTCTTGCTGAACTTGATGAAGCAGTGTTTGTTTTCAGAGACAGAGCAACACGTGAAGGAAAAGAACTCATTTATAACGCACCGGATAAACCTGCACCTGCTTTGGGTGACGCTAACAGGATAACACAGGTCTTTTCCAATATTCTTGATAACGCAATAAAATATACAGAAGAAGGCGGAAAAATTTCTGTTTTCGCAACCTTTGGTGAAGAAAGTAATATTGTAATTACCATAACCGATGATGGATGCGGAATATCAGAAGAAGATTTGCCAAAAGTCAAAGAAAAATTCTATAAGACCAATAATACCGTCAGAGGTTCGGGTATCGGTCTTGCTGTTGCCGATGAGATTATCAGACAGCATAACGGTGATTTGCAAATAAACAGCGTTCTCGGCAAGGGAACTTCTGTTAAAATAATAATTCCAATTGACCAGAATGATTATTCAATTGAAAAGGAGTTGATTAACAATGAGTGATAACAGAAAAGTTTCTGTCGGTGGTCAAGCATTGATTGAAGGTATTTTGATGAAAGGGCCTAAATGTTCGGCAATGGCGTTGAGAATGCCTGACAATACAATAAGCGTTGAAGAAAAAAACAGGACGCCGATTTATAAAAAATATAAAATTTTAGGATTGCCTGTCATCAGAGGTGTTGCCAACTTTATAGACAGTATGGTGTTTGGATATAAATGCACAATGGAATCTGCAGAAAAGACAAGCTTTGAAGACCTTAAAAGTGATAACGGTGAAGAAATGTCAAAAGTTGACAGATGGATAACAGACCATTTTGGCGAAAAGATGATGACAGCAATAACCATTATTGCGTCAGTATTGGGAGTTGCACTTTCATTATTTCTGTTTATGTGGCTTCCTGCACAGATTTTTACATGGATCAATCAGGCTGCAAACGAATCAATATCTAATTTCAGAGGTTTGTTTGAGGGTGTAATGCGTCTTGCAATTTTTGTCGGATATATGTTTGCAGTTTCAAGAATGAAAGAAATAAAGCGAGTGTTTATGTATCACGGTGCAGAACATAAATCAATTTTCTGCTATGAAAACGGACTTGAATTGACAGTTGAAAATGTCAGAGAACAATCAAGATTCCATCCAAGATGCGGAACAAGCTTTATGATTGTTATGATTATCATAAGTGTTGTTTTTTCAAGTCTTATCTCAATCCTTATACCTGCAGTCACAAAATATACTATTGTATGGGTTTTGGTTAAGACATTTATAATTCTTCCGATAGTTATGGGGTTGGGCTATGAATTTATCAAATATGCAGGTTGTCATGACAACAAGCTCGTTAAGATTCTTTCAACTCCCGGACTCTGGATGCAGAGATTAACAACTGTTGAACCAACCGATGATATTATTGAAGTCGGAATTGTTTCGTTGAAAGCAGCACTTTATGGAGTTGATAAAGTTCAAGACGAAATAATTGATGAAACAGAAGAAACAGATTATGAAGCTCAGGAAGAAATATATTCGGAAGATGAAGCTCAGGAATCTGAAACAGAAGAGACAGACGAAGAAGAAATTATTGTTATAAGTGCAGAAAACGAAGAAGAAGTTTCAGATGATATAATCAATAAATCAGTTGATGAAATGATGGAAGAACTTTTCAAAGAAACATCTTTTAAAGAAGAAATATGACCTATTTTGAAGTTTTAAAACAAGTTGAAAACGAATTGAAGAATATAACGGAAGATTATTCTTTTGATTCATGGTGTCTTTTTTCAGAAGTTTTTCAAATGAATAAGACGCAGTATGTTTGCAACAAAAACGAAAAAGCAGACGAAAAACTGACAAATAAGCTTTTTGAATTAGCAGAAGAAAGAAAAAAGGGTGAACCACTTCAATATCTGATTGGTAAGTGGAACTTTTTAGATAATGAGTTTTATGTCGGCAAAGGAGTATTGATTCCGAGAGCTGATACAGAATGTCTTGTTGAAGAAGTTGCGAAATATATTGAAAATAACGATGTCAAGGTAATATATGACCTTTGCTCCGGAAGCGGATGTGTTGGAATTTCACTTGCAAAAATGTTTGAGAATATAACAGTATATCTTGTTGAAATATCTGAGGAAGCAATAAATTATCTTGAAAAAAATGTTGTTTTAAATGATGTAAAAAATGTCAGAATAATAAATGGAGATATTTTTGACGGCTGTGAAAAAATGGGCTTGACATCCTGCGATGTTATTGTTTCAAATCCACCTTATATCAGAAGTGATGAAATACAAACTCTTCAAAAAGAAGTGAGATGTGAACCACAATTGGCATTGGATGGTGGCAAAGACGGACTCGTTTTTTACAGAGAATTAAAAACCTGGTTTGATAAAATAGAAAATTGCAAATTTATTGCGATGGAATGTGCAGAAGACCAGGCAGAAGATATAAAAGAAATTTTTAATGAATATAAGCAAATATCCTACGTATACGATCTGAACAAAATAAAAAGAGATGTATGCGTTGAAAAACGGAGATGAGAGAATGTCGATTTTTAATTTAGGCAATACAGATAAAACGCAGATGTTAATCACCATTGCTGCAAGAGTTTTCATATTGTTGTGCGTTATGCCTATTCACGAATATGCTCACGCATTAATTGCAGACAAGATGGGAGATAAGACTGCAAGACTGAGTGGCAGATTGACGCTTTCACCGTTTGCACATCTCAATTTATTTGGTTCAATTATGATTTTGTTATGTGGAATAGGATATGCAAATCCTGTTCCTGTTAATCCTAACAATTTCAAAAACTCAAAAAAAGGAATGGCACTGACTGCTTTGGCAGGACCTGTATCAAACTTGATTATGTCGTTTGTTTTCCTTCTTATATTTAACGCGTTCTTATCGTTTGGTGTTTCACTTTATAATAAAAACGAATTGTTTTTTACGATAATTACAAGGTTCTTTTATTTTGCAGCATCAATAAACGTTTCACTTGCAGTGTTCAATTTGTTGCCGATACCACCACTTGATGGTTCAAGAATATTCTGGGCAATCTTACCTGATAAGTATTATTTTAAAGTGATGCAATACGAAAGAACAATTATGATGGTTTTGTTTGTGCTTTTGTTTTTAGGTGTTTTAAGTATACCAATAAGCTTTTTATCAAACTGGATAATGACCGCTTTGAGTTTCCTGGCAAAATTACCGTTTAAATTATTTTAATTAAGGATTGATAAAATTTGGAAAAAATCAATTATAAAATTGAAGCATTTGAAGGTCCTCTTGACTTGCTGTTGCATTTGATAAGCAAACATAAAATTGATATAAATGATATACCGATTTTTGAACTTGTGGAACAGTATACTGATTATGTCAAAATGATGCAGGAAGAGAATATGGAAGTTGCCAGCGAATTTCTTGAAATGGCTGCAAGACTTGTATATATAAAATCAGTGTCACTTTTGCCGGTGCATGAGGAAGCAGAACAACTTAAAATGGAACTCACAGGTGAACTTCTTGAATATCAGGAATGTAAACTTATTGCGCAGAAGTTGTCCGAACAAACTGATGGGTTTAATTATTTTTCAAGAGAACCTCAGAAGTACGAACCGGACAAGACATATAAAAGATTGCATGAACCGTTGGAGGTTCTTAAAGCATATCTTTCTGCAATCGGAAAAGGGAAAAGAAAACTTCCACCACCGGTTGAAGCGTTCAGTGGTATTGTTGCGCACAAAATTGTGTCTGTCAGCTCAAGAATACATCATGTTATAAACAAACTTCTTAATGGCAGAAAACATAAATTCAAAGATTTTTTTCATAAAGCAGAATCACGTTCAGAGCTTGTTGCAACATTTCTTGCAATTCTTGAACTTGCAAAATCAAAGAGAATATATATATCAGACGATAATGACGGTGAAACCGAAATAGAACTTATGAACGGAGGGGAAAACTCATGACTTTTAAACAGTTACAGGCGGCAGCAGAAGCAGTTCTGTTTGCATCAGGTGAACCTCTCGAAATAGAAAAATTGGCACAGGTTCTTGAAATTGACGTTGAAAATGCGGAAAGCCTTATAACAACACTTGCAGACTCTTATGTTGAAAGAGAAAGTGGTTTACATATTGTTAAAATGGCAAACAAATACCAGATTTGTACAAGAAAAGAATACAGTGAACAAATCCGAAATGTACTTGATCTGAAAAGAAATGCACCGTTGTCATCAGCAGCGTTTGAAGTTTTGGCTGTAATTGCATACAATCAACCAATAACAAAGGCATATATTGAACAGGTCAGAGGAGTAGATTGCTCAGGTGTTATATCAACCTTGTGCCAGAAAGGACTTATTGAAGAAGTTGGAAGACTTGAACTTCCCGGAAGACCGTTAATTTATGGAACAACAGCAGAATTTTTAAAATGCTTCTGCATCTCTTCTCTTGATGATTTGCCGGATGTTCCTCAATTCAGTGAAAAAGAAAATGCTCAACAAGAAGAATTGGAAGAAGCAGAAAATGAAAAAGTTGAGTATGAGGAAAAGTTAAAAGAAACTGAAGAAACAGAAGAAGCAGAAGAATAAAAAATCAAACTAAAAGCAGGGGGGATGATGTGATGACAGCGTTAATAATCATATTAGCAACAATATTGTCTTTGACTCTCGTTTCATTTATCCCCATAACAATAAAAGCAAGTTATGATGAAAATTTTAGTGTCAGTTTAAATTATCTTTTTTTCAAAAAAACACTTATTCCGACAGCTGAAAAGAAGAATAAGGCAAAAAAGAGTAAAAAAACAACTGACGAAAATAGCAAAAATAAAAAAAGACAATATGTTTGTATCGTTTTATAACAACAGTGGATTTCATGAAACAGTCAGGCTTATTGCAGATGTTGCAAAAGTTGTCAAAGAATATATGAATTCTCTTTTGATTAAGCATATTGTTGTAAAAGAAATGAAGCTAAATTTGACTGTCTGTGGAGATGACAGTGCTGATACAGCAATAAAATCAGGTAAAATTTCGTCAGCAGTATATCCGTCGCTCGGATTTCTGATGTCACATCTTAAAGTTAAAAAACACGATATAAAAATTATACCTGACTTTATAAATGACGAAAGTAAAGCAAGTTTTTACGTTTGCATAAATATCAAACCTTTCTGGGTTATAAATTCATCGTTATATTTTGCGTTACGAATGTTGAAGAGATTGTTCAAAATGATACGAGTCAACAGTAATGCTTCAAATATAAAAAATAAATATGTTAAAAAATCAATGAAAATAAAAGGAGAAGCGAAATGAAAAATCAATCTGTATCCGGAATGATGGGAACAACAATTGAGAAAATCAAAGACCTTGTTGATACAAGTACAGTAATCGGTGAGCCGATAAAAGTTTCCGACAAAGTGACTGTTATACCGATTTCATCTGTAAAATACGGATTTGCTTCCGGCGGCTCTGATTTTCCGTCAAAATCAAACCAAGACCTTTTTGGTGGTGCAGGTGGAGCAGGAATTACCGTAACACCTGTTGCATTTCTTGTTGTAAACGATGATGTTGTCACAGTCAAAAACATTGGATTTGATGCTGAAGGACCGATTGAAAAAGCATTGAATATGGTTCCTGATATACTTAATTCAGTAAATTCAATTGCAAATAAATTCTTAAAAGATAAAGACGTTGAAGAACAGGTTGATGAAGTAATAGAAAACTTCGACATCTGATTATTTTAAAGACTACCTTTGCATATATTTTTTAAGTGAAGGTGGTGTTTGGAATGATAAAAAGAATAATATTTGTTGTTGTGTTGCTTTTTGTGTTCGGGATTAGTACATACGCTCTTGACACATCTGCTTCTTCGGCAGTGGTTATGGTTGCGCAGACGGGTGAAATTGTCTGTTCAAAAAATGCTCATACAAGACGTTCTATGGCAAGTACGACGAAAATTATGACGTCACTTCTTGCAGTTGAGAATGCAGACTTAAAAAAGCAGATCAAAGTTAAAGAAGATATGATAAAGGTTGAAGGAACATCAATGGGCCTTCTCGACGGAGATACTGTGAGCATGGAAAATCTTGTTTACGGTATGTTGCTGCAATCTGGCAATGATGCAGCAAACGTGACTGCAATTATGCTTGGTGGAAGCATCGAAAAGTTTTCTGAGCTTATGAATCAAAGGGCAAGAGAAATCGGGATGAACAACACAAATTTTGTGACTCCATCGGGACTTGATGACGAAAACCATTATTCAACAGCATACGATATGGCACTTTTAGGATGCGAAGCCATAAAAAATGTTGAATTTCGTAAAATATGTTCCAAAACAACAGCAAGAATTTCTTACGGTAATCCACCGTATATGAGAACGCTTTCAAATCATAACAGATTACTTAAATCATACGAAGGATGCTTTGGGATAAAAACAGGCTTTACGAAAAAAAGTGGCAGATGTCTTGTCACTGCTTGTCAAAGAGACGGTATAACATTGGTTTGCGTCACTTTAAATGACCCTGATGATTGGTATGACCACAAAAAAATGTTTGATTATGGTTTTGAAAACGTAAAAAACAATCAACTCGATAGTCTTTCATTTACAGTCGATGTTGCTGGTGGTCAGAAAAACAAGGTCAATTGTAATTTGCTGTATACTCCAAGTATTCAGTGTGTGAATAATATAGAATATTCTTCCCGGGTGCTTTTGGACAAAACCCAGTTTGCACCAATAAAAAAAGGTGATATTCTTGGAGAAGTGTTATACTTTAACAATGGCAAAGAAATGTTTTCTGTGCCAATAACAGCAACAGAAGATGTGAAAACGGCAGTAATTGAAGAAAAGCCGAAAAGCTTTTTTGAAAAGGTAAAAGAAAAAATTAAAAATATATTTTAAAGGTGATAGATAATGACTGATGAGAAAATCAGGCTTCAGAAATTTCTTTCTGTAAATGGTGTTTCATCAAGAAGAAAAGCAGAAGAAATGATTATGCAAAAAAAGGTTAAAGTCAACGGTAGAATTGCGTCTATTGGTGACAAGGTTAATCCTAAAAAAGATACCGTGACTGTAAACGGAAAAAAGATAGTAAGACATAAGAAAAAGTATTATATTATGCCATACTCTGTGAACGGTACGACAGGAAGGACGCCAACAAGGCTGTCCTGATGGGCTTATGCGGCGTGATCGGATTCGTCATTGCGGCTCAGATCGCTCTGCTCTACATCC
>JAFOEP010000232.1 GCA_017380115.1 Clostridia bacterium
TAAGAATCTGAGCATCTCTTTCAAGCTGAACAATCGAGAACAATCCAAGTGTTACCTTGACAGCAACCTTGTTGCTCTGCTGTGAAAAACCACCGTCAAAATGTCTTAAAACGCATTTTGGAATATTGCAGTTACATTCGCAATTGCAGCAATCGTTAACCTGACAAAGTTTTGCTTCCAGAACGATTGGGTCCACAACCTGAACTTTTGCTCTCGGATTTGTGTTGCATCTTGGATTCTGAACATCATAACCATCTTCAACATAATCCGATGTGAACACTTTTACGTTTCCCTTGCTGCCGTATAAAACACAGTTCTTTGTGAATGTGGCAAGACCACATACAGGTGTCGGGTCACAACATGTTGTTGTAAATACATCAAATTTCAATTTAAAGAAATATGTTATATCTACATTGTAACAACAATCATTAAACTGTAACGCTTCAACATCCACACAGCTGTTTATTATCTCTGCTTTACGACAACGAATAGAATTGGCATTTTCTATGATAGCCTGTGCACCTGGCGTAAAGTAAACTCGCAAATCAGCAAGACAATCTTTATCACAGCAGGAATCGTATACTCTATTAGTATCTATGCACACTGATTCTCTTGAACGAGAGTTCATATTACACTGACAGGATCTGTTATCCGCCATATAGTTTCCTCCTTGTAATGTATTGAAATTTACAAAACTTCAATATTATATTATGAGTATAAATTCAAAATGTGAATAATAAAAAGGGTTGTAACATTAATTCTTGAATGTTACAACCCGAATTTTTTTATTCTGTTTTATTTTTTCTTGATTTTATTTTTCCGATTATATAAAACAAAATCATAAACGCTATTATTCCGGCTCCCGCCCCGCAAGTGTCAACAAATATATCAAACGCCCTGCATGCCCTGCCGGGAACAAATATCTGATGTATCTCATCACTCAACGCATATGCCACCGAAAACAGCAAAGATGCTACGGGAGCAGGTCTTTTCAAAGTGTTCAGAAATCCTACAGATACCATCGCGCCTAACGCACAAAATTCACAAGCGTGTGCAATTTTCCTCAGCACTTCGTGGTTTATCGTTATATTAAAAGTTTTCTCAATCCATTCTAAAATTCCTGCACTTGTTTGAGCGGAATCTTCCGAAAATTGTGCAGAAAAACAAAATATCATAACCATAACCGTCAAAGCAGGAATCCACGATAGAATTATTTTAAATATTTCTTTTTTCTTCATCAATCTACTCTCTTTCCACCTTCAAAAACAGGTATTGTTCCTGCGTGTGAAAGATAAATATCCCTTACACTTTCTGCCAGAGCAAGATACCCGTTTTCGCTGAACACAGGATACATCACTCCGCTTTTCATAAGCACACTTTCAGCTTCGGCGCATTTCTTGACCATATCTTCCGTGTCAACTGCCTGTGACGCTTCTTCAACGGCCGTAAGATATTTCAATGAAGTGAAATTGAACAGCTTGTATCCACCGTTTTCAGTGAACATATTAAGAAAATCGGAAGCAAATGCATACGGCGTATTTATACAATAAAACGCTATATCAAAATCATCATTGCTGATTCTCTCTTCAATTTCATCAACAGTTAATCCCTCAATTGTTATTTTAAAGGACATCCCGAAATTTTTCTGCCAATTCTGAACAAGTCTTCTCATATCATCTTTGATGTCCTCAGAACAAATCAAAGTTGCGTTAATTTTAGTTTTTCCGAGTTTATTCAACGCTGATTGAAAATGTTCTCTTGCTGATTCTTCATTAAATTCGATAAAATTTGCTTTTCCTGCAATACTTCTGTATTTTGAATCACCAACAGTACATGCTCCCGGAATAAACCCTTGTGCCGGGCCGGTTACATATTCAGGTTGAGACAGAAGCGAAGTATCAATAGATTGACAAACAGCAACTCTTAAATCTGTATTTGAAAAATCTTCTTGCAAACAGTTAAAGCAAAATCCCCATACGCTGTTGTCATAATTTTTATAAGTTATTTTTTTGTCCTGAATATTCTGCTTTTGCTCAAAATTAATTTTACAAGCGTCATATACCCCGCTTTCAAGCTTGTTCATTCTTGAATCTTCATCAGTATTTACATAAAGAAAAACGTTTGCCGGATATACGTTTTCGCTGTTGACAAAATCATCATTTTTAGTCATCTGAATATAATTGCCATCAGACCTGTAAGAAAGATAAAACGGACCGTTACAAATCAGATATTTTGTTTCAAGACCGTATCTGCCCTTTGTTGCAAGGAAAAATTCTTCCCTGCAAGGCATAGTTGAAATCATCGTCAATGCTTCAAGAAAAGTGTCACTTGGTTTGCTCAGTCTGATTTGCAAAGTTTTTGTGTCAACCGCCGTTATTCCAAGCTCACTCAGAGATTTAGACCCTGATGCAACATCAGGTGCATTTTTAATAAGATATAGCCTTGAATCAGCTTTCGCTTTTGTTTCCGGATCAAAATACCTTTTAAAACCAAAAACAAAATCTTCTGCCGTAACTTTATTATTAAAATCATTTTTTGTATATTCGCTCAGCACTTCTTTTGCTTCTTTGCTTATAAACCATCTGGCATTTTCGTCCAGATGAAAAGTGTATGTCATTTTGTCATCGCTTATATCCCATGACAACGCAACTCCCGGCGCTATATTTCCGTTTTCATCAAATTTTACAAGCCCTTCAAAACAATTTTGTGCCACAATTTTTGACACTTCATCATCTGCAATTTGCGGGTCAAAGCTATCCGTGTCTGAATAAACAGGATAAAAAAAGTTCTTGCCTGTCCCCTTGTCAAACAACGAACAGCCACTGAAACAATACGATATAAGGCATATTATCGCCATAAACACTGCAATTGCTTTTTTCATAATTCCTTCTCCGTTTTTCTTCAATTGAATACATTATATCAAATATTTATAATATATTCTACAAATTTTTTAAATTTAAAAATATAATTTTCTTTTTGTTGAAATAAGAATCATAATATGATAAAATAAATACTATAAATTCACAATCTGAGGAGTTCTTATTATGACGGAATGGATTATCCTTGCCCTGTGCATAATCAATTTAATAGTAATAACTGCAATCTTGTTGAGCACGAAAAAGCTGAACGAAAATTCACAGGATTTCAGAAAGCTTGAAGATTCAATTGACAAAATTGAAAAGCAATTTGTTTCCTTGAATTCAGGATTCAGCATCATCACTAAACAGTTTTCAGATGAATTGCAAAAAAACAGAGCTGAACTTTCGCAAAACCAGAAAAATATGCGTGAAGAAATGGGAGAATCTCTCAAAACAATAAACAGCGCACTTGAAAAAATGACAAAAGAAAGTTATGAACACACACTTAAGCTTTCAAACACACTGTCTTCTGCTTTGAATGCAATAAGAGAAAACAACGCTCAACAGATTGAACGACAAAACAGAATCGTTTCAGAGTCAATCTCAAAGATGCAGGAAAGCAACGAAAAGAAGCTTGACCAGATGAGAGAAACTGTCGACGAAAAGCTTAATGCAACTCTCACAACAAGACTTGACAGTTCGTTCAAAACAGTCTCTCAACAGCTTGAAAATGTTTATAAATCACTTGGTGAAATGAAAGAACTTTCAACAGGAGTCACCGACAACGTAACATCTCTCAACAGAGTTCTTACCAATGTCAAAGCAAGGGGCACCTGGGCAGAAGTACAGCTCGAAGGAATTCTTGACCAGACGATACCCAATATGTTTGACAAAAACGTTGCAACGAACCCGAAAAGCATTGACCGTGTTGAATTTGCTGTTCGTATCCCGTCAGGCGAAAACAACGAAATAATTTATCTTCCAATTGACTCAAAATTCCCGATGGAAGATTATATCCGTCTCACAGAAGCGGCAGACAAAGCAGACGCAGAAGCTACTGTTGCAGCAAGAAAAATGCTTGAAAATTCTGTCACTGCACAAGCAAAATCCATTGCAAAATATATAAACATTCCAAAAACCACTCCGTTTGCAATTATGTACCTTGCAACAGAAGGACTTTACGCTGAAATCGCATCATCAAAAAGCGGTATTCAGGAAAAGCTCCATTCAAATTACAACATAATGATTGCAGGCCCGTCTACAATTACAGCTTTATTGAATTCTCTTTCAATGGGATTCAAAGCCGTCGCAATCAACGAAAAAGCATCAGAAGTCAGAAATCTTCTTTCTGCTGCAAAAACACAGTATGATAAATTCGGAAATCTTCTTGAAAAAGCCAAAAAGAAAGTTGATGAAGCCGGCAAAGCCCTTGGCGAAGCACAGGACCGTAACCGTATTATTAACAAAAAACTCAAAAATATTGAAGCTATTGACTATACTGATTCAAATCAGATTCTTGGAATTGAATCTTCCGATTTTACGGACATATCCGAATTGACTCGTGCAGACGAAGACGAATAAAACAAAATCCCTGTAACTTCCAAATAAAGTTACAGGGATTTTTTAAAACTTGTAATCTACTGCTACACTTGCGCTTCTTACCGAATGCATATACGGCTTGACTTCATTGCAATGATATTCGTCATTCTGATATTCTTCAAGAGCTTTCTCATCTTCCAATGTAACTTCAAGAATAATATCATACGACCTGTCTGAATGAAGAAAATCAATTCCGACATTAATTTCTTTTGCTGTCGGCACTTTTCCGACCATGCTCATCAGAACGTTTTTTGCTTCAATACACTTTTCTTCGCTGTTATCCTTCAGCTTAAAACAAACTATGTGTTTTACCATAACCGATTCCCCTCCTTATAATTAAATTATATCTCAATAAAATAAAAAATCAAACTTATTTCATTTTATTGTTAAATATGTATAAAATAATCAAATATAA
>JAFOEP010000233.1 GCA_017380115.1 Clostridia bacterium
AATGTCAAGTTCTTAAAGGTCAAGTTTTATGTCGATATGTGTGTACGGTCTGCGTTGGGACAAAAGAACAACAGTCTCAACATGGATTGTGCCTGGGAAAAGATCAAACGCAGAAAGTTTATCAATTTCATACCCTTTTTCTTTGAAAATCTTGCAATCCCTGGCCATAGTCGCAACATCACATGAAACATAAACCAATCTTTCAGGATTCATTTTTACTATCGTATCAATCAAATCATCAGTCAATCCTTTTCTTGGTGGGTCAACAATCAAAACGTCTGCCTTTTCTTTTCTTTCATATAATATTTTTGCACATTGTTCTGCATCGCCACAAATAAACTCGGCATTTTCAATGTTATTTATTTTTGCGTTTTCCCTTGCATTTTCAACTGCCTGTTCAACAATCTCAACGCCTATTATTTTTTTCACTTTTTTTGCCATTGACAAGCCAATTGTTCCTGCACCGCAATACAAATCAACAACATTTTCTTTTCCTGACAAAGATGCATATTCTTCAACTTTTTTATAAAGTTTTTCTGCCTGCACTCTGTTTACCTGATAAAAAGACATCGGTGAAATCTGTACTTTTATGCCGCACAAAACGTCAGTTATATAATTTTTGCCCCATATAATTTCAGTTTTGTTTCCAAGAATAACGTTCGTTTTTTCAGTATTAAAATTAATTGCAACACTTCTGATTTGAGGGAATTTCTCAGTAATTCTTTTTACAAGTTTCTCTCTTTGAGGAAGTTTTTTTCCGTTTATTACAACGCAAACCATAACCTCCCCTGTCGCCTGTGCATTTCTCAGATAAATATGTCTCAAAAGACCTTTTTCCGTCTTTTCGTCATAAACTGAAATTTTTTCTTCATCAACAAATTCAGCAAATTCGTTTATAATCTTCGAAAAAAGTTCTGGTTGCAACAAACAATTTCTGCAATCAACAACATTATGTGTTCTTGGTGCATAAAACCCTATTTTCAATTCGTCATTTTCTTTTGAAATCGGATATTGTCCTTTGTTTCTGTATCGGCACCTTGAAGAAGCACCAACATATTCATCAACATTAATATCTATTCCACCGATTCTTAAAAAAGCGTCTTTTATTACAGTTTGCTTGATCTGGCTTTCTGCGTCGTAGGTAATATTACGGTATGCACAGCCACCACATTTCTTGAAAACATCGCAATCGCTTTCAATTCTGATATTAGATTTTTTCAGCATTTTTTCTACTCTTGCGACTGCGTAATTCTTCTTAGCTTTTATTATTTTGATTCTGACTTCGTCGCCTGTTACTGCGTCTGCAACAAAAACTACCATCCTGTCTATCCTACAAACGCCAAACCCCGAACTGCTGATTGAATCTATTTTTACATCAAAAATCATATTTTTTTTCAACTCTATCACCAACCATTATTTTAACATAATATTTTTTTGCTTTCAACCTTGTAACAAAATCTTGATGAATTAAAATTTTTCTGATATTTTTTTAAACTATTGAAAAAAATTACAAATAATGTATAATAATTATATATAGAAATTTATTAATGAGGTGTTTAATGTGGCTGAGAAAACAAAAAAACGCAATAAAACTCTTGTTATTATAAACCCAAGGGCTGGAAAGCTTAAAACAAAACGCCAATTGTTCAGCATTACTGACGATCTGAGCGTTGGTGGTCACGAAGTTACCGTTTATACAACAACCTGTCGTGGTGATGCTACCAAGCTAACCTACAACCTAGCAAAAAGCTATGACTCTGTGGTTTGCAGAGGTGGTGACGGAACGTTAAACGAAGTTATTAACGGAATTATGAAGCTTGATAAAGATAAACGTCCTCCGATTGGCTATGTGCCGTCCGGCTCAGCAAACGACTTTGCAAGAAATCTCAACATTTCATCTAACCCAAAAAAATGTGTGAAACATCTCTTGAGGGGTAACCCGATCCCACATGATATCGGACTTTTCAACAACGAAAAATATTTCACTTATATCAGTTGTTTTGGTGCTTTCACCGACTTGTCTTACAACACATCTCAAGTTGCGAAAAACCTTATGGGCCACGCTGCTTATTCTGCTCAGATTTTTAAAGTACTCAGCAAACTGCCTCACAATAAAGTAAAAGTTACTTTTGACGACGGTGAAGTTATTGAGGAAGATATCGTTTACGGCGCAGTTTCTAACACGGTATCTTTTGCCGGATTTTTAAAATACAAGCCTGATGTTGTTGATTTCCAGGATGGCAAATTTGAAGTTTTGCTTGTTAAGTATCCTAAAAATCTAAATGAGTTTAACAAAATAGCAAAATGCATTGTCCATAGTGAATATGACCCACAATATATATATTTCAAACAAGTTTCAAGCATTAAGTTTGAATTTGAAAATGAGGTTGCATGGACTCTTGACGGAGAATATGGCGGAAAAAATACAGTTTTTGAAATTGAAAACCTTAACAAAGCTGTTAAGTTTATAAGATAAATTTAATCCTCACAGCAATAACGCCGAGCGTTGCTGTGAGGACTTTTTGTTTTTGTTAATAACATTTTTCAAATAACAATTAAATGCAAACAAATGCTTGTTATAAATTTTTGTGTCCATTTGCTTCCATTATCATATAATATAAAGAACACATATTGTTATCATAATCGGAGGTAGTGCCAATAGTAAAAATTATATCGGCTTTTTCCCTATTCCAAAATTGTTGCAATTTTTAAAAATGTGTCGGCAACAATTATTTAATTTTTTTAACTTCTCTAATTAAAAACACTATACAAAAAACAGGGGCAGGTAAACCTGCCCCTTAAGATTTTACTGTCTATACTTCAAATCAGTTTGTATAAACTATTGTGAATGTCTGTCCTTCGAATTCGATTGTAATGTCTGCTCCGACAGCAGCTTCACGAAGAACATATCCGGATGTATTTGACTGAACATATTTACTTGTGCTTGTGATAGTAAATTCTGTACCGTTCAATGCCGGATTGTAAATCTGAACATACCTCTTTGTTGCTTCCGGATTGAGTTTGATGTAAGCAGTATTTGTCTCTGCATCAAATGATTTTTCTGAGCAGTTTGACATTGTAATGAAATCAAGTATGCTCAGTGTCGGGAATATAACAACAACATTGATTGTCTTTCCGTCATCTGATTCCATTGTGAATCTTGCTGTTGAATCATCAGCCAAGTGGAGTTTTGTAGAATCAATCTGATAGTAGAGATTGTATTCGCTTACAAAATCATATTCATCAGCTGCAACAGTAAGTGCTACTGCTTTAGCATCTTTGTAGATTCTGATGTCAGAGCTGTTTGCTGTGAGTACAAACGTCTGTGTATCTGCGTCATATTCGTACTTGTCAACATTTACAAGTGAAACATATTGAGGTGTAAATTCTTTTACAAAGTTTGTATCCATAACAAGGTTATAAGATCTGCCATCCTGAAGTGTCAAAGTAGCAGTTCCACCGTATTTTGAATAGTAGTTACCACTTGATGCTTTAATTACGCCGTCAAGGTCAGTAATTGTGATAGGTTCACCATTTTTGAGTGCCGGGTGGATATTTACGTTACTCTTGCCCGGAATTATTGTTACAGTAATTGTGTTTCCGTCTTTAACTGCCGGTGCGTTATATGTCTGTAAGAGAGAAACGATTGTTCTGAGTCTGTCAATTGCATCTCTGAGACCTACTGAATATGCGTTAATTCTTACCATATCAGTTTCTTCAGAGAGATCCCATTTGATTTCGTCGAGGAATGCATTAACTTCTGACATATCATAATAGTCATCAGTATTGATAGCATTTGCTCTTTCAACCTGTTCTCTTACTGATTCATAACCATTTTCATTAAGAGGTTTAACTACAAACAATACAAGGTATTGTCTTCCGTCTTTAAGCTCAATCTTTGCTGTTGTGTTTGTTCTTGTTGCATATCTCAAACCGTCAGCAGCGATTCTGAGAGCACCAAATCTTACGAATGTGATTTCATCACCATTTCTCAATGACCAATAGATCAACAATCTGCTTGAAAGGTCACTTCTTGTGAGTGTGCAAACAATTGTATCATCAAATTTTTCTGCTTTACCATATGAAACTTTCAACTGAGAAGTGATGAGTGAAATGTTTTTATATGCAGCATTGATTTCTGTTGCATAAGCTGTTACAGTTGCCTGTTCTCTTTCAGGAAGACCTCTCTGAACTTTGTTGACAGCTTCCATCATAATGTCATAAGTTTCAAGGTCATAAACGTCATCTCTTACGATTGCCTGTGCTTTTTCAATTGCTGCGTCAACAGCTGTATAGTCAGCAACGTCTTCTGATGCGTCTTTAATCATAAAGTAAACATCAACTGTCTTGCCGTTTGCAAGAGTAATGTTTGCTATTGCGTTAACCTTTGCATAGTAAACTCCGCTTGATGACAATGACAATCCGCTTGTTGAATTGAATGTAATTGCATCGCCATTTTTAGCTGCCTGATACAAGTTGATCTGTGTTTTACCTTCTGTTACTGTAAGAACTACTGCACCATCTTCAAATGTAGCTGTTGCATTAACTGTTCTTAACTGATATGTGATGAGGTTACGATCCATCTTGTATGCTGCAAGAGTTTTTACATAATTATCTACTTTTGACTGCTGTGTTGCAGGGAGATTCATGTCAATATTGCCTATGTATGCCATCATCTTTTCATACTGTTCCATATCATAAACATTACCAACATCAATTGCGTTTGCCTGTTCAAGCAAAGCGTTCAACTGTGTATAGTCTGCAAGACCAACTTCTGCTGTTTCAAGAATTTCCTGACATACAGTACATCTTGTTACATAAACCTGTACACCGTCAATTGTTTCCAATGTAGCTTCGCCTGCTGTATGTCCGAGAGCATCTACTACTTCCTGAGCTGTGAGAACTTCACCACATACTGAACATTTAACGCCTGCTGTCAAACCTGTTTCTGTACATGTAGCGTCAACTGCAGGGATTTCTTCTTCTGTATGTCCGAGTGCATCTACAACTTCCTGAGCTTCGAGTATTTCGTCGCATACTGAACATTTAACACCTGCTGTCAAACCTGTTTCTGTACAAGTTGGAGCAACTGCAGGAATTTCTTCTTCTGTATGACCAAGAGCGTCAACTACTTCCTGTGCTACGAG
>JAFOEP010000234.1 GCA_017380115.1 Clostridia bacterium
CTCAATACAAGCGCAACATTATCTTTATTCTCAACATTAATTGCGTGAATTGCGACAATTTCATCTGATGATGCTGAATTATTGAATCTGACTTTAACATTATCTCCAACTGACAAATCCTGAACATCTTTCATTTTAACATTGCAGACCATATACCAATTGAAATTATTGATTATTTTTCCAGCCTGTGAATTAGGTGCTTTTTTATCAGATTTAATTGCTTTATTAATTTCACTCGTTGTAATACTTTTAATTGCATCATAATCAATTATATTTTCAAATCCATCTGTTTCATTGACAAAATATCCTGTTGAATCTGAGCAAATATATTTTGTGTTAATATTACCTATTTCAGATATCTGTGATTCAAGAGAAGATATAACACTTTTTAAATCAACTTCTTCTTTCATCGTCGTCTGACGGCAAGTAATTTTCTCACAAAAATCATTAATATTGTTCTTGGCAAGAGTTAACTCTCCTGTTCTGACATTTTTGATATAACTTTCAAAAAGAGAGTTTGTCTCTTCGTCAAATGTAAGTATATCACTTATATTAATCGAATCCTGAGAAATAAGATTCTTATATCTTTCTAATTCACTTTCAAGAATTTGTTTCTTTGAAAAATTATCTGCATCTTCTTTTGTGTTAAAACAAGCAGCAATTTTTTCATTTTCTGCTACCCTATCACCATCATTGACCAAAGAAACATAAACCTTATTTTCTTCTTTTTCTTTTAAACATTCTTCATCTCTGACAATAAACACAGTAGTATCAATAGAATCTTCGACTGTATGCATTATTGCAGTCTGAGTTTTAACAGAGGAATGATTTATTAAAATAAATTGATAAAATAGATAAAAAACAATAAATACTACAAGAACAGCAGCGATAATTTTTTTAGTTTTATCGTTAATTTTCTTTAGCATCTATAACTTCCCTCTCATTCAAGAATTTTAAAACATCTTCTACTAAACAATTTTTATCAACATAATCGTCAATATAAAAATAATTAATTTTATCGTTTCTTCTGAACCACGTCATTTGCCTTTTAGCATAGTTTCTTGTTGCTTTTTTCAGATTTTCAACACATTCTTCAATAGATAATAAGCCGTCTAAAAAAGGCTTTAATTCCTTATATCCGATGGCTTGTGATGATGTGTTTCCTATCCTTTTTGAATAAAAGTTTTTAGCTTCTTCAACAAGACCGTCTTCAATCATCAGGTCAACTCTTTTATTTATTCTGTCATACAAATACTCTCTGTTTTTAACACTTAAACCAATATAAATATTATCATATAAGCTTTCTTGTGAATGCGAAAGTTCATTTTGTTGAGTAAGTGTTTTTCCTGATGAATAATAAATTTCAAGTGCTCTTAAAACTTTAACGTAATTATTTTTGTGAATTTTATTTGCAGCAGCAGGGTCAATTGTCTGAAGTTCAGAATATAGTTTTTCAATGCCTTCTTTTTCAAGTCTTAAATTCAAATTATCTCTGATTTTTTCATCAAAACTGTTTTCAAGAAGTTGAATATTGTTAATTAAAGTATCAATATATAAGCCTGTCCCACCGACAATTATAGGTGTTTTTCCTTTTTTGTTTATCTCATCAATACATTCTGAGGCATCTTTAACAAACTGGGCAACGCTATAATCATCTTCCGGAGAAACAAAATCAATCAAATGATGTTTAATTCCCTGCATCTCTTCAAAATCAGGTTTTGCCGATGCAATATCTACGCCCTTATAAATCTGAATCGAATCAGCAGAAACAATTTCGCCGTTAAGTTTTTTTGCCAATTCAACACCAAGATATGTTTTTCCTGATGCAGTCGGCCCGCAAATGGTTATTGTCCTAATTTTATTCACAAAATCAAACTATCCTTCCAAAAAATTTTTCAAGTTCCCTTTTTGTCATTTCTATTAACACAGGTCTGCCATGAGGACAATAACGGACATCCTCACTTGACAACAATTTTTCTATAAACTTTTTCATTTCATATTCATTAGTGTTATCCCCTGCTTTAATAGCTCCCCTACAAGCAGATGAATGATATATCCAATCAATTTTTTCGGGCACAATAATATTCTTATTGTTTAAAAGGTATCCTGCAATTTCAGAAATAACCGACTCTATATCATCTTTCTGAATTATCAAAGGACATTCTCTGACAATAACTGTACCAATACCGAAATCTTCAACTAAATATCCTGATTTTTCAAGTAAATCGATATTATCAACAACAGCACTATATTCATCTTTGCTTAATGTTACAGTAACTGGAGACAAAAGAATTTGTCTTTGAGAAGAATCAGCCTCTTTTTTTAATTTATCAAAAAGAATTCTTTCGTGTGCAGCGTGTTTGTCAACAATTATTAATTTATCGTCAACCTGAGCAAAAATATATGTTTTAAAGGCTTCACCAAGTATTTTAATTTCACGTTGATGAATTTCTTCTCTTGTTTCAGAAACTTTCTCGCCTTCTTTAACAGAAACCTTATCAATAATTTTATTATATTTTTCTGCAATCCCATCATTTTTTTCATCAGACTGATAATAATTTTTCAAATCTTCATCTTTATTTTCAGTTGAAAACAAAATACTTGTTTTCGATGATTTTATTTCATTTTTAAAGTCATCAACAGTCTGCTTTTTCCAAAAACTATTGTCAGGTTTGACAGTCTGTGAACTTTTAAATGTAATCTGTTCAGATGATTGTTGTCTGACAGGATTCACAAAAGTAGGTTTAGATGAAATCTTGCTCAAATCAACTGTTGGTCTTGTATCAAAATCAGAAATGGCATTAAGACAAGCATAATAAACAGCATTAAAAACAGATTTTTCATTTGAAAATCTGACTTCAAGCTTTGATGGATGAACATTGACATCAACGTTCGAA